>CAZBPB010000066.1:7119-12099 GCA_964493565.1 uncultured Pleurocapsa sp.
CTACTGCCAGCATCAGACATCAGAATAACGGACTGACCGCCGGGCCCGACCAGTAATATGTCCAGATCGTCCGGGAAGGTATGGGTCAAACCGTTGAGAGTTACATCTACATCAATGACGGTATCGGTGATGCCGCTGACGCTAATGCTAAACGGATAAGGGTTAGCGACGCCGCTTGTGCCACTTGTCGGGATAGTAATAGTACCCGTATTGGAGAAAGTAGATGTGGCGGCAAAGGCTGGCTGCACAATTAACGCGCCGAAAACCAGCGCAATAAGGGCGATCATGAGGGTTGAATAAAAACGTCGCAATTTCTGCATCGAAATCTCCTTTGATGCTTCGCCTAAAATAAGTAACAGCGATTATATGAGTTAGTCGTAATGATAACTTAAGAAAAGATCGAAATGTTGAAAGGCCGCCAAAATTTCGCAATTTTTCAGATTTGAAAATACGGCTGGCGGCCTTAGTTTTATGTAAACGGCGATGATCGAAATATCAGTTTCTTGTTGAGGCGTAGAGCATATCAATCGCGCGCATCTGGGCAATCGAATTTTCAATAGGGAAACGTAAAGGCCGTTTATGTAAAAGAGCGTCGGCGAAATCTTCCACCATCAGCGTGTACTGGTTCGGCATTTCGATCTTAATTTCCTCATATGCCTGCTGATCCGGCCCCGGCAAGCGCTTCCAAACGCGAACCGCGAGTTCAGAAACCGCGTCTGGTCGGAATGGCGCCTCCAGAACAATGCGGCCCTCTGTGCCGCGTACTTCGCAATACTGCACAAAATCCATGCGGAATCCGCAATCCAGTTCAACAAATGCGCCACCGGGAAAGCGCATGATCCCGACCAGACGCTCATCTACGCCGGAACGTTCGCCAAAGTCTGCAAATGCCCGCACTTCAACCGGCTCTTCGCCAATCAGGTAACGCGCGATATTCACACAGTAGCAGCCTACGTCCATCAGCCCACCGCCGACCAATTCACTGTTCAACCGCACGTCATCTTCGCTGCGAATCATGAAGCTGAACGACGAGCGCACCAACTGTACTTTGCCTATAGCGCCAGACCCGACCAGCAATTTAGCCTTTTGGATCTGAGGATGAAAGCGGTACATGAAGGCTTCAGCCAGTTGCAGCCCGCGCTTGTTGAAGACTTCTGCCATCTGCGCGGCTTCGGCAGCATTATTGGCGAGGGGTTTTTCACACAGCACGTGCTTTCCGCCCTCCGCGCATTTGATGCTCCATTCCCCATGCAGGCCGTTGGGTAGTGGAATGTAAATCGCATCAATTTCAGGATCAGCTATCAATTCTTCATAACTGCCATACACTTTGGGAATATGGCAGCGTTCGGCAAAAGTGCGGCCTTTTTCAAGATCGCGGCTGGCAACGGCGGCTACAAATCCGTTGCTTGACTGCTGGATAGCGGGAATAACCGCGTTTTCGCCAATGCGCGCTGTGCTGATCACCCCCCAGCGTATTTTCTGAGACATAACATCTCCTGATGAGCAAATAACCGCTTATTGAATGACGTAATGATAACGGGTGCGGAAGTCTGCCGCATGTCATGTACAATCTGTGTGATCAGGTAAGCGGAATAACTTATGCGTAAAGCCATCTTCATCATCGTCAGCATCATTGTCAGCGGCCTGTTTTTATGGCTGGCGCTGCGTGATGTGCCGCTGGATCAGGTATTAGATGCTATCCGTCGGGCAAATCTGTTCTGGATACTGGTCAGCTTCTTATCGGTTGGCCTTGCGCTGCTGTTACGGGGTGTGCGCTGGCGGGTGCTGCTGGGAAACCGTATGACGCTGGCGCAGTGTACGCACATTTTCAATGTGGGTATGCTGGTTAATCAGCTTCCGTTACGCGCCGGGGAACTGGCGCGGGTGGTCGTGGCGACGCGCTACGGTGTGCCAGTGTTTACTTCCGCAGCCAGTATTATCGTTGAGCGCCTGCTGGATGTGGTGATGGTGGTGATTGTGTTTGCCGTCGGGCTTGCGCGCGCGCCATTCGTGCCAGAAGGGATCGGCAATACGGCGCTGGTGTTCAGCGGCGTGGCGGTTGTTGGCTTTGCGGCGCTAATCGTGTTTGCGCGGTTTCCGCAAATTCCACTTCGCATAACAGCGTGGTTAGAGGGCAAACTTCCCGCCCTGAAACGGTTTAACCTGAGTAAACGCGTGCAGGAAATACTGGAAGGGTTGACGGCGCTCACCAACTGGCGGGTAGCGGCGCTGGCGATTTTCTGGACGCTGGTTGGCTGGGTGGTGTCGCTGGGAACTTACTACGCGCTGCTGCTGGCGTTCAACGTGCCAGCCATTGCGCCTGAAGTTGATCTGCTAGCGATGATCTGCCTTGGTGTTTCGCTGGCGTCGTTGGGCGTTGCTATCCCGGTAACGGTGGCTGGCATCGGCCCGTTTCAAGGCGGATCGCGGGTGGCAGGCGAATTGATCGGGTTGAACGCAATTATCGCGGCGGCGTTGGGGATCGTGTTTCACGGGGTAACGGTGCTGGCCTATGCCTTCTGGGGCATTATCGGGGTACTTGCGCTGGGGGTGTCGTTTGGCGATCTGGTCAAGACGCAGGAACAGCCAGAAGAAGCTCTGAGCGCCGAGCAATGAGCGCTAAGTAAAAGATCAGTTCGTCACTTCTACAGGGTTCTACTCAGCACTTTAGGAGAACATCTATGCCATATGCTGAACTTTCAACCGGTGTGCGGTTGTTTTATGAAGATGAGGGCGAAGGCGAACCGATCATCCTGATTCACGGGTGGTTGGGTACTGCCCGCGCTGATCTTGGCGTAATTTTAGACTGGTTGAGCGAAGACTATCATGTGATTGGCCCGACGATGCGCGGCTACGGGCAGTCGCGGCCTCCACAGCGCGATTATCCTATTGACCACTATCAGCGGGATGCGCGGGATATGCTGGCCTTGATGGACGCGCTAAATATTCAAAAGGCGCACATCATGGGTTACAGCGACGGCGGCGAAGTGGCGCTGCTTGCGGCTGGTTACGCGCCAGAGCGTTTCAAGTCGGTGGCGGTCTGGGGCGCAATCGGCTATTACGGGCCAGAGATGCGTCCGCTGATCCAGCGCACATACCCGCCGGATTACCTGACTGCGGAAGAAATCGAGCGCAACGGCATCACCAATCCCGACGCTTATGTGTTGGGTTGGGCGCGGGCGGCAGTTCATATTGTGGACAGCGGCGGCGATTTGAGCCTGAGCCTTGCGCCGAACATCACCTGCCCGCTGATCTTGATGCTGGGCACGGAAGATCGCCTGAATCCTGAAGCCTACGGGCGAAAACTTGTTGAAAACACGCCTGATGGTCAATTCATCATGTTTGAATGCGGGCATCCAATTCACAAGCAGCAAACCGAGCAGTTCAAACGGGTGATCGCGGCATTTCTGGAAAAAGCACGCAGTGAAAACGAGAAGGACTAGATGTGTCCAAGTTAACGCCGAAAATAATCCTTGAAGGTACTCGGCTAACTCATAAAACCGACATTGCTTTTGCGCTCAACGAACATCCGCGTATCGTCGGGCCGCGCAAATACCAGTATCACTCGCCGTTAATCAGCGCCGAATGGTGTACATTCACCAATTTTCCGTGGGGGCGCGGCCCGATCAATTTTGCGCCAGAGGAAGAATCGCTGGCGCTGGAAACCTATCAAACATGGGCGCGGTTGTTTGAATTGAACCGTTATTACTCATGGATTGTGGATCGATTTCATATCAGCACGCAGGTCTATCAGGCAGCACAAGGGCGGGAGTATGATTTTCGCTGGCTGGAAGAGCGTCTGCTGCCGCTGGGCTTTTGCGTGGTTTTGCTCACACGTACACCAGACTCTTTTGAGGCGGCGCGGCAAGAACGTTTGAAGGTAAGCGGGAATCCAGCGCAGTATGATGATCTATCGCCATTTATCGCAGAACAGGGCGCGTTTCGGGCGAGGGCAGAGGCATCCCTACTGCCGCACGTTGAAATTGATGTGAGTCACTTCGATCTAAACGCCGTTTGCAACCGGATTGCCGATTGGATGGAAGGGGAACGGTTGTTGGAAATGGTGTAGGGTAGCTCAACCTGCGTCACCCGTTATATCCTTCTTCAATCGTTCGATCAGCTCGAGCAACGCTGCTTTCTCTAAGCCGTTAAACACTTCGCGTTCGGGATAAATCACCAGATTCGGGCCATAGTCGCACATATCGAGGCAGTTGGCGATTTCCAGCTTGATCACACGTTCGCCAGCAGCATCGTTGATGGCGGCGACTTCGGGTTCAAGCAGGCGATAAAGGGCATCTGCGCGGCGATCCATATTGCAATGCTGCCCACGACACAGGACGATGCGGCGCTTTCGGAACGGAGAAATCAAAAGATTAGCCAACTTGCCAGAAGATAGAATTTCAGAAAGGTATTCCCACGTAATCCGAGTTTTCTAAATCTTTATCAATATCTTCACTTATTTGATCTAGAACAGTCTGATCAATCCCTGTAAATTCCTCAGCCATGATTTCTAGAAGCCTTTCAGCGATACGAATTACTTGGTCATAGGTTATTACTTCCACGTTCGGATCGCTATTAAACCGCCTCAAAGCCTGTAATTGTTTCTCATCTCTATCCTGACCAACAATTACTTTTGCTCTAACTCTTCTGACGTTGAGCTTTTCTTCAAGCTCAATACGAAATTGATCAGCCGTTAGTCTCTCGAGGTATTTCTGCGCTTGCGCAACAGCTTTAGATAATTCTGTGCTTGCATAATAGTTGTCATGCGATTTATCGTAATTGAATAGAGGTTGATTATTCAACGGAGTCTTAATTTCGATAATGTCTAAATATCCATCAACGGTTCTTCTCATCGGAAAATCAATCTGGATACCCAATGAAAGCGCCCGTTTATCTATCAATTCACTGTACTCGCTCCCAAACATCCAGTAGTTTTCTTCGAAAAACGTTTGATAATCTCGCTCAGGAGAATCTTGCTTC
>CAZBPB010000066.1:12109-12707 GCA_964493565.1 uncultured Pleurocapsa sp.
GCCCTTCTATAGCGGCCATAATTCAGTGCCGCGACAAGTGACTTTGATCTGTCGGGATTATTCGATGCCAGCTTAATTAATCCCTCCTTTGCTGTAGTATCACTTTCAGCCCAATCCAATATTCGCGACATAAGTTTAAGACTATCTTCACTATTTGAAACCGCCGCAAGAACCTCGGAAAGTCCATTCTCTAGAGTATCTTCACGAATAACAATATAATTCCCAGCTCTAACTAGCTCAGTAACTGAAGCCAAGAAATCAAAGAGTTTTTCAATATCTTTCTGTTCATCGCTAAGGGTAATTGAGTTTTCAGGAATATCTTCCCAGCCGTTTATCTTTGTTTTCTTCAATGTTTTGAGTGTTAAAGAGTTATGATGCGCTTCGCCTGTATTTTGATCTCTAATTGTATGATAGAGCGCAACTTTTGTGCTGCGTTTTCCCTCATAAAGAACTGCGATTTTAGTATCTTGAATATTCGGTTTATCGGCTCGCTCAAACTCGAGGACTTTGACAAGTATTGCGTCAAGCGATAATTCATGATTTCCAAGTGACTGCGCCATGAGATAAGCCTCATTATCTGGTTGACCAATAAAACATA
>CAZBPB010000067.1:0-12641 GCA_964493565.1 uncultured Pleurocapsa sp.
ACCCTGATTGAAAGGTTTGCTATGAATATACCTGAAAATATGCTTTCTTCCTTGACGCATCAGTCGGGAGTTGTTACACGTCAGATCCCTCCTGAAAATCCTAAATTCCCGACACTACCTGAACGATGGACTCGCTAAGCACTCATTAACCTTCAAAAGGAGGTGACACATATCACAAGGGCTAGAAAATAATCTGAAGAAAACGATTTCATCTCATAGGAGTATAGATCCATGAAAACGCGTTTGCCCTTTGTACTACTGCTCTTAGCCATTGTATTTGCCTCTTCAGGAATTCTCGCGCAGGATGAGCCGCTGAAATTCTGGACTTATGATTATTCAGATTCAATCGATCCATTCTTTACCGGTTATGTTGATGAATGGAACGGCTCTCATGATCTTCAGGTAGAGCGGCAGGAGTTTCCATTTGGGGAATACACGGGAGCAGTTTTGACCTCGGCATTTGCCACGGGAGAAGCGCCTGATGTGTTTTTCATCAGCCCCGGTGATTGGCGGCGATATGCTGAAAGTGGACTTGCAATGCCGCTTGAGGAGTGCATCCCTCAATATCTTCGTGACGATATTCTGCCTGCATCGTGGAATGCCGTCACCCTTGACGATCACATTTACTCAATTCCGTTTGAAATGGAACCGGTCGCCCTGTGGTACAACAGCACCATGTTAGAAGAAGCGGGAATAGAAGTTCCAACCACATGGGACGAACTAACAGCGGCAGCCGCAGCGCTGACGACGGATGACACCTATGGCGTTTTTGTGCCGCCTTCCCAGGGTCCATATCAAAACTTCATCTGGTATCCGTTCCTGTGGATGGCTGGTGGTGACGTCATCAACAGCGAATTCACCGAATCGCTTGCAAATTCCGAGCAAACCGCGCAAGCGCTGGATTACTGGGGATCGCTGGTTCAAAATGGCTATGCGCCCAATACCAGTGGCAGCGGCGATCCGGTTGATGATCGCTTCCCCAATGGGCAAATTGCTATGTTTATTTCCGGATACTGGGTGTGGGGCTGGATTACCGGTGGATACCCTGAATTTGCTGAACACGTCGGTGTTGCTCCGATTCCTGCGCCAGAAGGCATGGATCCGGTGACTGCTTACGGTGGATGGACGGTGATGGTTAACGCAGCTACCGAACACCCTGAAGAAGCATGCGAATTTGCGGTGAACATGTTTGGTGCGGAAGATCCAGCGCGGGCTATTGCCTGGGCAACCGAATACAACACCAAACTGTCGCCACGCGCGTCGGTCATCGCAGCGCTGCCGGATTTCTACGAGAACTTCCCCCATAACGTATTTGCGAATGAGATTTATCCCATTGCTCGTCCTGAGCCTGCCTACCCACCCGAAGTAGCTACGGCAGTTTGGGAAGCAATTCAGGAGGTGTTGTTCAGCGGAGTAAGTGGCGCCGATGCAGCCGCCAACTTATCAGGCAAAATTGAAACCTATATAGCGACCCGTTAGCCTTATCTTTGCTACAGGCAGCCTGATAACAAATCAGGCTGCCCACTTCTTATGCTTTTAGCCCGGGATGTTGCCAATGGTTGATGCTGAGATTACCCAAAGCTCATTTTCTGTGGAGAAATCGCGCCGTAAGCAGGGACTTTTTGGTAAGTGGAACCGTGATCGACGCGAGCAGGCGCTGGTGGGCTATTTATTTATCCTGCCCGATTTTCTGGGTTTGTTGATCTTTACTGTCTTCCCGATGCTGATGGCGTTCGCAATTAGTTTTAGTAATTGGAAACTGACAGGCGATGTTGATTTTGTTGGACTCAATAATTTTCAGGCGCTTTTCAGAGATCCTAAGTTCGGCGCCTCATTGGGACGCAGCGTTCTGTATGCCATCGGTTTTGTGCCGACAGTATATTGTCTTAGTCTGGGATTGGCTGTTTTACTGACACGTAAGAGCCGTGGAAACACCTTTTTTCGAACCATGTATTTTATGCCCATCGCAATGTCGCTTGTAGTTGCGGGTGTTATCTGGCGATTCATGTTTGAACCGAACGCCGGGTTGATTAACCTTGTTCTAGAAGGATTTGGTCTACCTGCTATTCAATGGATCGGCAGCACACAAAGCGCGATGGTTTCTGTGATCATCGTATCTGTCTGGAAGAGTGCTGGCTATTTCATGATCATTTTGCTAGCGGGTATTCAAGACATTCCCTCTGAATATATTGAGGCCGCTCAGATTGATGGGGCAAACCGCTTACAGATATTTCGCCGTATCATCATGCCCCTGCTAAGGCCCACCAGCTTCTTTGTTATTGTCGTACTGACTATCGGGGCGCTACAAGCCTTTGACCAGATCTATGTTATGACCAACGGCGGGCCTGCACAGGCGACTTATACCCTGGTCATGTATTTGTATGACAAAGCCTTTCGTGAGTGGAATTTTGGTTATGCCGCAGCCATTTCTGTAGTCCTGTTCGGCATCATCTTTGTACTCACAGCAATACAAGTAAAATTCTTCCGTACCGGCGATGTGAAGCAGTAAGGATTCGACGTGAAGAAACCGGTTACTTTCTATGTGGGGTCAGGTGTCTACTATGCCGTCTGCCTTATTTTGGTGATTGTATTTGCCGGGCCATTTTTTTGGATGCTCTCCAATGCACTTAAACCGCCGAACGAAATCTTCGTAAACCCGCCCATTCTGATTTCGGAAAACTTCACCATAGAGAACTTTATTGAAGTATTCCGGCAATCTCCATTCGCGCTTTACATGTTGAACTCGTTCTTCGTAGCGATTACCGTTACGGTAATTTCGCTGATACTGCATGCGATGGCCGGATACGCTTTGGCACGCCTGGAATTTCCGGGCAAAAACATCATGTTCTTCATCATTTTGTCCACGCTCATGGTTCCCTTCTACACTATTATCATTCCTCTGGCATTGATGATGCGCGAACTTGACTGGACGAATACGTATTGGGCACTGATCATTCCCGCCATTCCCCATGCGTTTGGCATATTCTGGTTGCGTCAATTCTTTATGGGGATGCCCAGTGAACTTGAAGACGCGGCGCGAATAGACGGATCATCGCGGTTCGGGGTATTTTTTCATATCGCACTACCGTTGGCTAAACCTGTGCTAGCAGCACTGTCCGTTTTCTTTTTTCTGGCAAACTGGGATGCTTTCCTTTGGCCGCTAGTGGTTGCCAACCGCCCTGAAATGCGTATGGTTCAGGTGGGTATTCAGTCATTTACTGGCGAGCATGGCAATGCATGGCAGTTAATTATGGCTGCCTCCGTAATTTCAATCTTGCCAACGCTAGCGCTGTTTTTTGGGCTACAGCGATATATCGTTGAAAGCGTGAAAATGACAGGGCTTAAGGGTTGAACGGGTGTATAAGTTCACCCCGCGCACTGCCGACAACCCGGGGTGCAGTCGGTTGGTTATCCCCGGAATAAGGTGGATGAATCCGATAAGACTTGTTCCGGATGCTGCTATAAATCCACTGCCGGTACCTATAGCCCGGTCTGCTGCGTGAAGTTATCGCCGCATCCGCAGCAGATCATTGTGATTAGCGCCAGACGGGTACATCAGCGTGAGGTAACTTCACTCAGATAAGCGGGAGTGATGGCATAATCGCCGTCACTGCGAACAAAGCCCATCATATCCAATGCAGATTCAACAGCAGGATTCGCCATAAATAGATCCCACACAAATCCATCCTGAGCATTTGCGATCATGAGCAGAATATCACCCTGATCAATGCCGATGTGTTCGCGTGAGTACCAGTTTTCATCTTGATTTATGGCGCTGACAAAGCCGTACTCACGCCAGACAAGCGGGCCATAATTTTCTAGCATGGCGCGATTTGCAGATAGCGAAATTTCTGGCGTGAACGGTAGGCAGGCGAGAGCAGCATACGGCGCGATGGTTCCATCATGGTTCACCTCAGAAGCTCCATATGCACGGTATCCGAAAGGGCCATCGGATGCGCTCAGCCCCCAAACGCCGTTACGATAAGTAGCAAAATGTTCGCTGTTATCAATTGCAAACTGGTGATTTCGTTCACAGGCGAGGACGGTGTTATTCCAGTAGTTGGCGTACGCATCTTCGAGCGAGCGCAGGTTTAGAAACGCCTGCGGATACTGGTAAACGAACAGAGGTTCACCGGGTAAATAGATATATCCACCAGAGATGCTGAGAGGGCGGCGCCACATATCCCATGTAGATGCCGGAATCGGATGTGTAGGAGAGCCAATTGCCAAAACATAGAGCAGCATACTTTCATCGAAATGATCCCACGCTGCATTGAGAAAGCCACTTTCAGGCAGCCAGCCCATGTGAACCATCTCTCCGCGCCCGCGCATCCAATCCCATTCAACATCTTCGTATAATCGGGTAGCTAAGGTCTGAACCCCGGTACCCTCAAAATACTGACCTGAGACGAGCGCGCCAGCAACCAGAAGCGCGGTGTCAATGGAGGAGAGTTCACTATCCCAGACGCGCCCGCCGGTTTCGGGATCGACAAAGTGGTAAAAGAATCCATGTTCCCCTTGAACACCGCCGTTCAGAAATGTTTCGAGGGTTAACAGGACGCGATCATAGCCATCATCATGGGTGATCCAACCGCGATCAATTGCAATTGGGATGGCTGCTAGCGCAAAGCCGGTGGCAGCGATACTCGATACTGAAGCCGGCGTACTGCGATCTTTGACCAGACCGGTTTGTAGGTTGGCTTCATTCCAGAAATAATCGAATGTTTCGCGAGCGACACTATCCAGCATACCTTCATCATCCATCGCCAAAAGGGTGCTAATTTCCTGACGAAATAGCTGTTCAGTGGATTGTGTTTCGTCAGGAGTATGCGTGATTACTCGCATGGCAGTGAGGTAGAACGGCTCGGACAATGGTCTCTTGGTGCCGCCATTTTGATTGAAGAACGATAGATAGAGCATATATTCTGCGGATGGATTGATCTCCTGAATGGCTGTTTCCACCTCAAAAGTGACACTTACAGCCCCGGAAGTAGCATCAGGCGTACCGAATAGACCTCCAACCCAGCGCCAATCTGAAGTGATATCGGCTAAGCCCATGAAGAAATTGTTCGGGTTGATCATGTTCGTTTCAGGCAAATACATATCAATTTGAGCCTGACCAGAAGCCTCCCATGCCTGCAATTGCTGCCCACTGACCGGATAAGCGAACTTTGTCTCGTCGCTGTTGCCGGACGGCGTGATTTGTAGTACTGATACGCCGTTTAGTTCGCTGATGGCAAAGGTTGAACCGGAGTTATCATCGTCTACCAGCGTGATATCGAGTAAAGACCATGGCTCCCAAAGCTCAGTTTCTATCTGCGCCGAAACCGCGATAACGCTTATATAAAGCAGGGCAAGAAGCAGCGGGATATTGACTATTGGTTTTCGAATCTGGCGCATGACTTAACCTGACATTTTCTGGCGTTTAGAGACTATTCTTATTCGCCGGTGACGCCGGTCATCTCTACAGATTGGACAAACCAGCGCTGTAAGATGAAGTACATCAGTAATAGCGGTAGGATGTTCAGGAAGGTGCCACTCATTTTGACTGCTTCATTCAGACGATCAAAGATGTTTACTACCCCGGGAGGATATAGATTTTCATAAGCCTGCGTAAACCTGGAAAGCTGCATTGGCAGCGTTGTGATTCCCCCTTCCAGGAAGATAACGGTGAGGAAGGTTTCATTCCAATACCAGACGATTGAGAAAATAAGCGAGACGATGTATGCCGGCAGTGCAGATGGCATCGCAATGGTTAAGAAGATACGCAAATCAGATGCGCCATCTAGCCGGGCAGATTCTTCCAGAACTTTGGGCAGCGACATGAAGCTTTGATAAAAGATCAGGATAAAGATCGCGCTCCTGAAGCCCTGACCCATTAGTGCTGGGAGAATCAGTGCCAGCGGGTTGCCCAGCAAGCCCATATCTCGATAAGTCAACATTTGTGGGATGACTGTGTTTTGAGGCGGAATTACGAACGTAGCGAGGAGCAGCAAAAATACAATCGGTTTGCCCCAGAAACGATAACGCGCTAAGCCGTAGCCAACAATTGATGCAACCAGCGTTTGCAGCAATGAGGGTATTACGCTGATCAAGATAGAGGCAAGCAGCGTTTGGGAATAATTCAATACGCGTATTCCCTTTTCGTAATTGCCCAGATAAAGCTCGGTGGGTACCCACTGCACCATCGGATTTAAGAGATTGTCCGGGCTTTTGATACTGGTGATAAACATGAATAACAGGGGTTGCAGATAGATGAAACCGATAGCGATTAGCAGCGAATACAAAACGATATTGGAAACTAGTCCCCGATGGGCACGATAGCCAAATAACAAACCGCCGATACGCAGGGTGAATGGATTTCGGAGAATATGGGTCATCGCGATCTCCTTTTCGTCCACTGCATGAGCAGTAAATAGAAAATGCCCATAATCACCAGCATGATCGCAAAGTATATGAATGCCAGCGCGCTGGCATAGCCGATGCCACCCTGGGTGTTGTACGTCTGCGTGTAAATATATTGGATAACTTTATTTTCGGAGAAATGGGAGAGCGTGACGATGGTGTAGATGGCATTGATCATAGTTGCAGTGGAAAGCGAAGGCAGAATAATTTTCCAGAATATTTCCCAACTTGAAGCGCCATCAATGGCTGCTGCCTCATAGATGCTTTTGTCTACTTTCTGCAGGCTGGCAAGATAAATCAAGATTTGTACGCCTGAAAACCAGAGGATCAGGATGAAAGAAGTGAGCAGGTATTCGATTGGTCCGCGCACCGCGCGCGGCAGTTCAGCCAGAAAGTCAGCTACGGCTGGTAGGTTGGCCAGTCCCGGCGCAGAAGCCGCACCCTGAGCGGTTAGTTCCCGAATGACCGGGCCGCTGGTGATGACGATTGGCAGGAAAAAGATGACGCGGAAAAACCCTTTGAACTTGAATTTGAGATTCAGAAATAACGCGATGATCATCGCGAAAATCAAAACGATGGGAACCGCCACCATTGTTTCAATGGTATAGCCGATGACCAGTTCAATGAATGCCGGATCAGTGAAGAGGGCGCGGGAATAGTTGGCCCAATCTACAAAGGTCAGGTTAATACTGTTGGCAGACACCACCACCTGATTGAAGCTGTAATGCAGGGTTTCCAAAAGTGGGATCAGCGTGAACAGCAAAAAACCGATCACCCAGATCATGATGAAGCCATAACCATGAAGGGCTTCACGGGTGCGTAGGCTAATGCCTTTTTGCGATTGATTTCGCGCGCTCATAAGCCACGCCCCAGGAGCAGGGCATTTCTTGGTTCGACAGTAATATCGCCAATCGTGAATGAGGAGTCTGTGTAATTGACGATGATTTGCATACCGTTGGCATAGGTTGTGGCAAACACGTTGTCTGCTAACCGTTCATGCGCGATAATTTCATGCCCGCGCACTGGCGCCAGAAGCGCATTCATCCACGTGTAGGTTTCACGAATTTCCTCACCCCATTGATCGAAAGATGAACTGTAGATCCAGCCGGATGGCGTATTCAACATGCTGGAGGTTGGCTCATGGGTCAGGAAGTAGGAGGGATAGATGCCGTATTCAATATGACGCAGCAGATCATCTCGCCAGTTGGACGAGAAGTTAAGCGCCGTACCGTAATAGGGGATATATCCTGACAGTACCGCCGGCAAGAACGGTACGGTTTCGGAGGTGAAGATGTAGCCACTGTCGCCGAGCGGCGTATCGTAATAGGCTTGCGTTACGCCAAAGAGATAATCATTTGGTCGGTACAAGCCAAGCCGGATCGGCGATTCACTGAGCAGCGACTGATAGGCATCCAGCATACTTTCACGATTAACGGGTTGATCGTTTCTAAAATCGCTGTAAATCATCGAACCAATACTATCCAATGCCAGACCCATCCCGGGTTGTTCGAGTGTTGATGCGGAAATGGCGTTAAAACGTTCCCGAAGCGGATTCAGGCTGAAATAATAGGTTTCGTAGCGATTCCAGCCCCATAAGTTGGCGTTGGTGATAGACATGGATAGATCGCTGTAGGGCGAATAGCCCGGTTTATCTACGAGTGCAGCCTGCGGGTCGAAATACAACGAAAAATGACCGCCGTTCTCACTAATTGAATCAGCGAGTACGCGAAGTTCGTTCAGCGAACCTAATTGTCCTTCTAGCTGAACTGAGGTTGGCGGTACGCTGGACGCGCCAGTGGGCTGCCATCCGTAGAAGATCACTTCAGGATTCTGGATTTGTAAATCGTCGAGCATATCGCTCATCTGGCTGACAGTGGTCATGGGAATAAAGCGATCCCAGAAAAGCACTTTTTCGCTGTCGCCACCAAGAAATTCTAACCGAATACCAATATCTGGATTGGTTTGATCTGTGCGATGCAGCATGTCTTTGTCAACCAGATACTGCTGATAGCTGCGCGCCATGCCAATGTAATCCGCATCTTCACCGGTTAAAAAGCGGTAGTGAACAACAGCATCGAAGATGTTTCGCTCACGTTGTACAGTGGTTACGCCCGCACCGGAGCGGTTGGTCGCTTGAAAATAAGGCTGGTTGTAAATGAAAGTGTTGTTGAGGAAATTGAAGTTAGTGATCACCCCGGCCGGATGTACATCAACTTCGCCGTATGCTGCACCCTCTTCAACAATAGAAAGGAAGGCATTTTCGCCTTCGCCATGCACCGCGCCGAATACTGGAAAAGATATGTTATACGGATTGGTGATCAGCGGATCATAGGGTATCTCAGAAATCATGCCTAGATCTCGACCATAGTAGCGCCCGTAAAGCATATTGGTGGCGCGCGTTGTGTCTCCATACCGAATCAGGCTGCCAGTACCATCGGGAATAAACATGTAACCGGGAATGCTGTCACCACGGGTTGCACCCATGAATGGATAAATATATACCCGTCCCAGCCTGAAACCAGGATTTTCTTCGCGGATCGAATTTTCTGGTATTTCGACGCGTATACCTTCATCTTCAAGCTGCACCGACAGCCCGACTGTAATCCCATAATCTTCAAAGGTCACTTCTGCGAAAATGCCCTGATCTACAGGGGTTAGGGCGATGCTGCGAGCGCTGTTGGTGATTGATGCGCGACGATTTGAGGCGCGATCATCCAGATATTCAATGCTGATACCGCTTCTGGCAAAAGCTTCCCATGAACTGTTCAGACGGTCATCTTCAAGTATTTCATCTAAGCCGGAATGCCACAGATAACTACTGCGCTTATCAAGCAGTTTGAAGGCGAGAGTTTCTGCGTCCATAAAGAGCTGGAAATTAGATCGTAGGATGGCGGAATTTCATCTGTCTGCAAAGCAGCAATCGCAGGTGTTCGTGAAAGCAGCAGCCCTGTAAAGAACAGGATGAGCAGCCAGCGCGCGGAATGTTTGGAAAGCAGCTGTGTTTTCAGATAATGGAACTTAGCCACGAATTCTAATCTCCTGAAGGACTGACCAGACGAATTCGTATAACTGATTAAAGAGTACATACAGGATGTAGGCGGTAAGCAAAAACAGCGCCATTGTAAAGAGGGTTGTCAGAATGTTTTTTACGGTTTCAGAAATTGAGTAATTGTGAATTTCCTTCACCATGATAAATAGCATGATGCCGATCCAGATCAAGATGAGCTGCGAGGAGAAGGTGTAAATGAAGATTTCGTTGAAGGTCAACACATTTGAGAGGAGAGTCAGCGGCAGCATGAAGAGCGCATAGGGGAACAGCGAATATGCGCTGCCGATAACTACATGACGGATATGGCCTTCACCATCTGTAATGGTGGCGATTAGATAACTGGCAACGTTCCAAAGCGCGATCAGTACAATCACATAGAGGATTTCAGTTTCTAGCGGTATTTGCCATGATGTGGCGTAAGGGCTGAATACAAATCCGGTCAGATATAGCGAAAGCACACGGACGACCAGTACCCACGCATAAATGATGAATGCGAATAAGAGGCTGCCGCGCAGATCTTGCTTGATGTAGTAGAAACTATCTGCCGGATGCTTGATGAAGCGGAACATGAAGACAAAATCATCTAGTAGGTGGATTTTCTGTAAGCGTCGCAGTTGTACACGTACAGGATCTAACCAGTTCCGACGGCGTTCTAACCGTGTAAAAACACCAAGTACCAGCCAACCGCCACACAAGATGCCAAGTACGCTGCCTAAGTAGTCTTGAATGACTGTATTGCGTAATTCCCAGAAGGAGTCTGAGTAGCCGCGCCTGTTATTGGCATAACGATAGTAATTCAGCGCGGCTGAATAATTGCCATCCATAAAATCGGCGACGGCAATTGCTTCATAAGCGATAAGCACCAGTCCGTTGTAGTTTAGAACTTCTTCAAAATAGGGACGGGCTTCATCATACAAACCTTCAGTATAGAGACTGACACCATTGTGCAGGGTTCTGGCAAAGTCAGTTACACCATAGGTGATAATCGCATTTTTGTCTTTATCCAGTACGTATAGATCCTCACCCACGCGTTCAATTGAGGTGGGATTGCGCAGCAAACCTAAACGCTGATCGCCAGTATCTGTTCCGCCGAATACAAACAGCAGCAAGCCGTTCATGTCATATTCATATATGGTTCCACTAGCGTCTATCGCCGTGATTAACCCACTTTCGCTGACATGAATATCTCGAAAACTGTTTGAGCCAAAAATCTCAGGAAAGAGATTTCTGCCAGAAACATTGAATTTACGGACGCTTGTATCGGGGTTGGATCCTGTAGTGATGGTGTATACCAGCGAGTCGTCATCTATCGTGATATTGGATGGTGAGGCGGCCTCATTACGGATGAACTGTGAAAGCTGCTCATCGGTCAGGAACATACGCTGCAAGATCATTTTCAGCGACATATCTGCTTCATTGGCGCCAAAATAGCCGATGAAGTTGCCATCGGTATTCATAATCAGCAGTCCATCAACTGAGCCTTCGTTGACGATATACAGGTTCTGCCGGACATCCACAGCGATCTTTCGTGGTCTGAAATCGCGGTTAACGCCGAACAGCGGCTCGGTTGGACGACCAAACTGTTTGATCAACTCCCCATCTGCATTCAGGATAACAATGGTATTTGTGCCCGCGTCGGCGATGAAAATTGTGCCTTCGCTGTCAATGAATAGTCCGGTGGGTGAATCCAGGACGTCGTTTCCGAACTCTGCGACGATTTCGAAATTATCGTCTAGTTTGACGATGCGCCCGTTGCCAGTGTCTGCAATATAAATGAAACCATCCGGGGCAAGAAACATCTCTTCTGGGCTGGATACAGGTAGAGTGATTTCACTGAGTGGGGTATATGCATCTTGTGTCTGTACGAAATAGCCACCCGGCGCTAATGTCCAGGTTGTATAAGGCGCAATTGCGCTTACCGGCATGATGCCAGAAATCAATAAAAGCCCGAGTAGTAATACAAGCAACCGTTTCATTTCATTCCCGAATGTGACATGGTGCTCATCACATGCCTTTGCAAAAAGATGAAAATGATCAGGTTTGGCAAGAACATGATGAGTGCTGCGGCAGCGGCGATGCCCTGACCGGCGACAGTATTGGCGGTGGTTTGCGCGCTGGTGAGCGTACTCAGATAAAATGCCAGCGTTCGCAGGCTTTCATTATTGACGTAGAACGTAGATATTTCGGCATTGTTCCATGCAGCCTGAAATGTGAGGATAGCGATAGTCGCAATTGCCGGCTTGATCATGGGCAGGATGATGCGCCAGTAAATAGCGAGATCTGTGGCTCCATCAATCCGGGCTGCTTCGATCACCTCATCAGGAACCCCGTCAATAAATTGCTTAAGCAGAAATAATCCGACAGGGAGTGCCAGTACCGGCAGGATGTGTACCCAGTAGGTATTGAATAACCCGAGATTTTCGATTACCAGAAAACGTGGAATCGTCACCGCAATTGGCACAAACATCAGCGCAACGGTATTAATTGCAAAAAGGGTATTCTTCAATTTGAACTGTTTTTTTGACAGCGCATATGCGGCTGCGCTGGAAATCAGAATTGATGCCGCTACGGTGATCACCGTGATAAAAATACTGTTAAACAGATACCGGCTAACTGGAATACCAGAGGTAGATAATCTGGAAAGCAGGTCGTTGAAATTCTTTAGGGTCGGGTTGATCACAAACAGCCGCGGCGGATAGGCAAATAATTCGTCCGGCGGTTTGAACGCGCTGGAAAAGATATAGATGATGGGCAGCAGCATGAAAATAGAAAGCGGAATCAGAATGATGTAGAACTTGATCTGACTAACATGAAAGCCGCTGGGGTTGATTCCCCGGTTACGAACGCCTGTGTAGCGGTTCATTCTATGTCTCAACATCGTCGTTCACCGATCACTGCTAAAGAGGCGATTGGCAATGCGCGAGAAAAACAGCACCATCAGCAGCAAGACGACGGATACGGCTGCCGCATAGCCCATTTCGAAACGCAGAAAGCCGTAGTCTTCAATATGATTGACCACCAGTTGACCGGCATACTGCGGTGTCGGGTTGCTACCGGACAGCAGAACACCGATTGCTCCTGCTTGAAAGGTGCCGACAATTGCCATGACCGCGCCAAACAACATCTGGGGCTTCATGGAGGGGATCGTGATATAGAAAATTTCCTGCAAGCGGCTCTTCATGCCATC
>CAZBPB010000068.1:0-12572 GCA_964493565.1 uncultured Pleurocapsa sp.
TTTGGCGGCGTGGCGTAAAAAGCGGCGTTGTAATGCTGGATCAAGCGCGTGAAAACGTTGGCGCGGAATTGTGATCTTACTTCCATCTTGATAGCTGTGATTTAACGCCTGCGCAATCAATGCTGTCTCAATGAAGGCATTGTCAACGCTGGCGCTCTCGGCAAGCTGCGCCAGCGCCCGCGCAGTACCCGGGAATCTTGTTTCCATCTCAGGCAGCAGCGTTTGCCTTAGGTAGTTACGGGTGTAGTCCTGATTGTCGTTGCTGGCATCATGGCGCGGTGAGATATTGTGCATCTGGTTATAAGCTTCGATCTGCCGTCGGTTGACGTTGAGCAGTGGTCGAATCACGGTGAACTGCGTCGTATAGGGCATCGGCGCTTCAAATCCCATACCGGATAATCCGGCGACTCCGGTGCCTCTTAACAGCCGCATCAGCACAGTTTCAGCCTGATCGTCGGCATGGTGCGCGGTGGCGATTCTGCTCGCGCCGGTTTCCTTCGCGGTTTTTGCCAGAAAGGTGTAGCGCGCGAAACGCGCCGCTTCTTCGGTGCCCAGCTTCCGTGATTGCGCGATTTCAGGCGTATTTGCGCTGCCAGTAATGCAAACGACGTTCCAATCTGCGCATTTCTCCACGACATAACCCACATCGGCAGCACTTGCTGCGCCGCGCAATCCGTGATCCAGCGTGGCAGCCGTTAACGCTATCTCTACTGTTTTCTGGTCGCGTAAGGCAACTAGTGCGTGCAGCAGCGCCATTGAATCTGCTCCGCCGGAAACTGCGACCACTAATTTAGACCCCTGCGCGACCAGTTTATGCCGTCGAATCGCGCGTCTAGTCGCTTCTTGAACATCCATTTCGCCTACGCCTCCCTGACTGCTTTTTTGTTGCATACCGGCGCATGCTATAATCCGGCGCTGTTTACTTCCTTGAGGAAAGTGTTGTGCTTAGCCCGCTCGACTATTTTTTCGGACTATTCTCTCTCGACATAGGCATAGACCTCGGGACAGCCAACACGCTTGTGAGTGTACGCGGCAAAGGCATTGTCATCAACGAGCCATCTTTTGTTGCGCTGGAAAAGAAAACCCGCCGCCCGATAGAGGTCGGCGCGCGCGCTAAAGAAATGTGGAGCAAAAACCCGAAGGATATCCTGATTGTGCGCCCGCTCCGCGATGGCGTGATCAGTGAATTTGACGTGACCGAGGCGATGTTAAACCACCTCATCCACAAAGCCCACGAGCAAAGTTGGGTGCCTATCCCGCGTCCGCGGGTGGTTGTCGGCATTCCCAGTGGCGTTACCGAGGTCGAAAAACGCGCCGTATATGACGCTGCCTTAAGCGCCGGCGCGCGTGAAGTCTATCTGATTGAAGAACCTGTTGCTGCCGCTATCGGCGCCGGCTTGCCGGTGCAGGAAACGCGCGGCAGTATGATCATTGATATTGGTGGTGGCACTACCGAAGTCGCCATCTTCTCGCTAGGTGGCATCGTCATTAGTCGTTCAATTCGCGTCGCTGGTGACGAAATGGACGAAGACATCGTTCAATATATGCGCACCAAGCATAATCTGCTGATTGGTGAGCCAACAGCCGAACGCATCAAAATTGAAATTGGTTCATCATACCCGCTGCCACAGGAACGGATTATGCACGTCAAAGGCCGTAATCTGGTTACTGGCCTGCCTAATACCGTAGAAGTCAGCTCAATTGAAATCCGCGAAGCTATTAGCGGTTCGGTGAATATCATCATTGATACCGTAAAAGATGCGCTGGATGCAACGCCGCCGGAATTGGTTGGCGATCTCATGGAAAGCGGTATTTGCCTTGCCGGTGGTGGCGGTCAGCTTAAAGGATTGGATGACCGTCTCGCCGAAGAGGTTAATATTCGTACATGGGTGGCGGATGATGCCATGACCTGCGTTGCGCGTGGGGCAGGCCGCGTACTGGAAGACTATAATAATCTGCGTCGTTTGCTCGTGGGGCTGGAACGCGGCAGTACGAAGCACTAAAACCCTCTGTTATAATGACCGCCGGAGGACTTGAATGAATCAGGGTTCCCGGCGCGGTCTGCGCGCCAACAAAGCCGTCTATTTCACGGTACTGCTCGTCATTGCTATTGCCCTCATCGGCGCCAGCCAAAGCGGCTTGCTGTCGCCTGTCGAGAGCGTCATCTCGATCCCGCTAAATGCCGTTTCGCAGGTGTTCAATACGCTGGCAATGCGTTTGAGTGGAGGCGCGGTAGACCTTGCGGAAATTCAATCGCTGCAGGAACGTAATGCCGAGCTTGAATCTGCACTAGCGCGCTTGCAAGCCGAAGTTGTTGAACTGCGTGAGGTCAGCAGCGACTATCAGCGTCTCGCCGATCTTGTAGATTATTCCAGCGCTGCCCGCGCCCAGCAGTTTGTGTCTGCCGACGTGATCGCCTCTGAAGAAACGCCGCTGCGCGCCGTCACCATCAACCGTGGCACCCGTGACGGGTTGCAGGTTGGCATGCCCGTCGTGACCGCGCAGGGACTGGTCGGGCGCATCATTGAAGTACAGTCTAACGCGGCGCGGGTGCTGCTGGTGACAGACCCCTCTAGTGCCATCAGCTCGCGCCTTCAAACCACCCGCGCTGAAGGTACGATCACCGGTCTGGTATCAGGCAATCTGGAAATGTCGTTCATCCCGTTGGGTGAAACTATCCCCAACGGCGACCTTGTGATCACGTCCGGGCTGGGGGGGAATCTGCCGCCTGATCTGGTTATCGGGCAGGTCACCAGCAGTCGTCAGGGGCTGGACTTGTATCAGGTGGCGCAGGTACGCAGCTTGATTGACTTTGATGAACTGGAAATTGTGCTGATTATGACCAACTTCCAGCCGGTTGATCTGTCCGAATTTGCGCAGCCCAGCGGGGGCTGACGCTAATCGCTTCCCATGGGAAACTGGTTTGGCCTGCCACTTTTAATTTTGGCGGCAATTATTCAAGTCACATTTGTGCCACAAATTCGCCTTCTGGGCGGCGAACCGAATTTCGTCATGCTGCTGGTGATTTCCTACGCTGTTCGCGCCCGCCTTGAAGAAGCAGTTGTCTGGGCATTCATCGGCGGTATCCTGCTAGACTTGATGACCTCGCTGCCCACCGGCGCGTCAGTTATCAGCCTGTTATTGATCGTGTTCCTCATTGATCAAGTACGCGCCCAGTTGGCGGGCGTAGGTTTTCTGGCGATTATCGGGCTAGTGATCGCCGGAACCCTGACGATGCAGCTGGTTGCCCTCGCATTAACCATATTAAGCGGTTATAACGTACAGTTGTTTGAAACGCTGTCGTATGTCGTGCTGCCTTCGATTGCGTACAATCTTGTTTTGATCTGGCCGGTCTACTTTTTTGTGCGGCGTTTCTGCCGTCCACCTGTGCCGGTTTTGTAAGTTACGGTCGTTCATTTAGACGAGCATTCTTTAAGTATGCAGCGGCTTATTCCATTTCAAGGCTGGCGATTGACATTCCTCCAGGGAATTATCTTCGCCGTCTTTTTGATCTTCGGCGTGCGCCTGTTTCAGCTTCAGGTGGTTGAATATTCCACCTATCAGGCGGCTGCGAATGAAAACCGTCTGAGCGAACTTCCGCTTGCTGCCTCGCGCGGGGTGCTCAGTGATCGCTTCGGTCGCCCCATTGCCTTGAATGTGCCTGCTTTTAATGTGACGGTCATTCCAGCAGCGCTTCCAGATGGTCAGGATGATGTGCTGCGTATTTATAACCGTCTCTCTGCGTTGACCGGTGTTCCGCCTACCCGCAGCATCGCCAACGCCAGCGGCAATCAGACGCGCAGCATTGAAGAAATGGTTGATGAAGGTGAAGGTATCGCCCCCTATCGCCCTGTGGTGATCGCTCAAGACGTGCCACAGCAGGCCGCAATGCAAATTCTGGAAGAAAAGATTTCGCTGCCCGGCGTAGATGTTGATGTCGCTTCGGTGCGTCAGTACCCGACTGGCGAATTAACCTCAAGCATTGTCGGCTATATGGGGCCAATCCCCCCGGAACAGCAGCTAGCCTTGATGGAATTGGGCTACGATCCGGCCTATGACCGCGTTGGCTATTCTGGCCTTGAGCTTTCTCTTGAATCTGAGCTTTCAGGTACGCGTGGGCGTGTCGTGCGTGAAGTTGACGTAGCCGGTCAGGTGCTTCAGGAACTGGAGCAGATCGATCCGGTTGCGGGGCTAAATGTGCAGTTGACGATAGACACCGAGTTACAGGCTGCGGCTGAAGAGGCGCTGCGCAATCGAATCAATCAGTTGAATGCCGATGAAGGTCGCGTTGTTAGCGAAACCGGTGTTGTGATCGCGATGGATCCAAACACTGGCGAAATTTTGTCGCTGGTAAGCTATCCGTCTTATGACAATTCTCGCTTCGCCCGTAATATTGATGTTGACTACTATCTTGATGTTGCCGCTAATCCCCAGCTTCCGCTGGTGAATCATGCTACCCAGTCCCTGTATCCGCCCGGCTCGATCTGGAAAGTGCTCACCGCAATGGGGGTGCTTCAGGAAGATGTGATCGATCCGTATTCACTGCTGAATGATCCCGGCGATCTGATCTTGCCAAATCGTTACGCCCCGAACGACTCCACGTTGGGTCAGCGCTTCGTATGCTGGCTGGATCAGGGGCATGGCAATCTCGATATGCGCGGCGCTCTTGCCCAGAGCTGCGACGTATATTTCTATCAGGTCGGCGGCGGTAACCCTGAAGTTTCCTCGCAGGTACTGCGCCCCAATGGACTTGGCATCACCGATTTGTTCCGCTATGCCACTGCATTTGGCATCGGCTCGTCATTGGGTGTCGAACTGCCCTTCGAAAATCGCGGGTTTATGCCTCAACCGGACTGGAAACGTCGTACACAGGGCGAAAATTGGTCAACCGGTGATACCTATAACGCTGCTTTCGGTCAGGGGTATGTAAATGTCACGCCTTTGCAACTGCTCAATTCCGTAGCTGCAATTGCCAATGGCGGCACGCTTTATCAGCCTACCATTGTGCGCGAATATACCGATGAGGATGGTAATGTTGTCCAGCCTTTTGAGCCGCACCCGTTACGTCAGCTAAATCTGGATGAAGCTGAAGCCGGCGCGCCCATCCAACTGCTTATGATCGAAGACATGTTCATGTACGGTCAAAGCAGCCTTGCCTGTACCTGTGAGCCAACCAGCGAGTGGTACAATCCGTCTCGCTGCCAGCCTGACATCTACACCAACGAGGTTAATATCAACCCCGATGAATTGGGCGTGCCAGATATGCGCCCGTATACCGTGCACGTGCCGAACAATTATACGTTCAATGACGGCTATTGCAGTCCGTTGATGTTTGATCCCAATTATCAGCCGCCGTTTATGCGCAGTGAACATTTCCAGACAGTAGAGGAAGGGATGCGCCTGACTGTGACCAATGGCACAGGACAGGCCGCTAACTTGCCTTATGTTGCGGTGGCTGGTAAAACCGGAACTGCTGAATACTGTGACGAGATCGCCCGCCCGCTCGGGTTGTGTCGCCCCGGTAACTGGCCCGCTCATGCGTGGTTTACTGCCTATGCGCCGTATGAAAATCCTGAGATCATTGTGATCGCATTCGTTTACAATGGTGGCGAAGGCTCGGCGGTGGCGCTGCCTGTGGCTGTACAAACGATGGAAGCATATTTCCGCTTGCAGAATGAACGCAATCAAAACTCCGGCGCACAGCCGCTTGCAAATCCAACCGTCACGCCTTCAACGCTGCCGCTGGAAGCCAATGCTGCCCAGCCCCCAACGCTTGAAGCATCTGATCCTTCCGATCCAGTAAATCCTGTGCCTGCCGGCGGCGCATAGAGGCGTATGGCCATCTTCTCGCTTCCAGAACAGTATAAGCAGCAGTCGCGGTATTGGATACCGCCGCTGGCTGCCGGCGCCGCTTCCTGGACGGCATTTATGGTGGTCGGTCAGACACCGCTAATCCGCGCTTCCGGTCTGGCTCTGGTCATTATTGGCATGGCGTTGGCGCTGCGTCCATTTGGCGCTGTGTTTGCGGTGATCGGGGCTATGGCGCTGGCATTTTGCCCGGCTTTCTGGGCGCAAACCGGCGGCGTTGAACTGCTGCGCCCGCCAGAGGTCATTGCTGCATTAGTGGCGGCGCTGGTCGGCGCTGCTGCCATTCTGATCTGGCGTCGAAAGGCATTATGGGGAATAGGCCTCGGCATCCTGATTTTCGGGGTGCTGTTTTTACTATTTGTAGGTACTCCGCGCAGTCTTCGCTTGACCACATTGCTTTCCGCATGGTTGCTTTATTTGATGATTGACGGCCTGCTGGCAGCCAATCCCCGTCCGGATTCGCCACCAACCGGACAGTTAGGTTCGCAGCATACGTGGGGCGTTCTGTTATTGATTGCCATCGGTGTGTTGAACGATCCGCTCTTCGCCCTGATTTGTCCGGCAGTGTTTCTAGGGTTATTTCTCACCAGCAAACGTATGCCGGTGATTTACTGGGTGCTGTTGGCGGCAGTTGCTGCATGGGGTTTCTATGGAATCATTACGCTCTATGCCGATTCCGCATGGTGGGGCGTGAACGTTGACATGGCTGAAGCCAACGGCGTACAGGTGCCATTTTTGCTGTCCGGCGGCTGGCGTGAGCCGTCCCGCTGGATTTACCTGATTGAACTGGTGGTATACCAGTTTACAGCAGTGGGGTTAGTTTTAGGAGGAATCGGTCTGGCGCGGCTTTCGCGCTGGTATCCGCCCGTTGGCGTCGTCACCATGGTCGCTTACGGCTCTTATGCGCTCTTTGGGCTGGCTTATTTCGGCGCAGATGCCTCCGTTTTGCTGATGCCCATGCTCATGATTCAAGTTGTCTGGATGACTTACGCGGTTTATGCATTTAATCAGTGGATTACGCGATCTACCGCTTCGAAAGCGCCTGTATTGCGCTGGCTAGCTCCCGCCGCATTTATTTTGCTTCCGCTGGTGCTTCTAATGCGCATTCCAGCTTGAATTAAGCCTATTTTGTGATCCTGCCTTTAACCCTCTATGGCGTTTATACTAAGTTTTTGGGTATAGTTATTGGCATATTGCCACCTGCATAAATCCTGTTTTGAGTGCTTAATGTCAGATTCAACCGTTGCGATCAAAGGCGTCAATGACGGGTTGCTCATCACGCTCGACTCCACTGAAGAATGGGGAATGGTGACGGCTGATCTTGCAGCTTATATTGACGAAAAGGGTGAATTTTTTAGCGGCGCTGAAGTTACACTTGAAGTAGGTGCGCGGCCCGTACGCAAGGACGAATTAGGCTCTGTGAAAGCACTGCTGGAACGCAGGGGTATGACTTTATTCGCAGTTTCCAGCGATAGTGATACTACGTTAGAATCAGCTATAGCGCTTGATCTGCGAGTGCGTGCATATAGTCAGCAGCAGTCCGCCGCCCCCTATGAGCCGGATTTGCTTCCCTTCAATTCCGAAGAGGATGGCACCGCTGGCGTCATGATACGCCGTACCATGCGTTCAGGTCGCAGCGTAAGTAGTCAGGGGCATGTGGTCATTTATGGAGATGTGAACGCCGGGGCTGAAATATTAGCCGCAGGGGATGTTATCGTCTGGGGAAAGCTGCGTGGCAATGTTCACGCGGGTGCAGATGGCGACGAAACGGCTGTCGTTTGTGCGCTCGATATGCAGCCAACGCAGCTTCGCGTTGCCGGTTATATAGCGATTTCGCCGCCGGAAAAACGGCGGAAAGCAAAACCAGAAGTCGCCCTGATTCGTAATGGTCGCATCGTCGTAGAAGATTGGGACGGCTAGCCGTACAGGAAAGGAATCCAACACCGATGGGGGTTAACGGAGGAGCAGCGGCGCCAAGGCCGCAGCCACCGAAAAAATCTGCAATTGGCGCAAAAGTCGTCACCATCACTTCCGGAAAGGGCGGGGTGGGCAAAACCACAACCACTGCCAATATTGGCGTGGCGCTGGCGCGGTTGGATCAGCGCGTGGTGTTGATTGATGCGGATATCGGCTTGCGTAATCTTGACATCATCATGGGACTGGAAAACCGCATCGTTTACGATCTGGTAGACGTTGTGGAAGGCCGATGTAAGCTGCGTCAGGCGATGATCAAACACAAACAGCTTCCGGAATTGTATTTAATTCCTGCCGCGCAAACCCGTGATAAAACCGCCGTTAGTCCGGCTGATATGGTTAAGATTGCTGACCAGCTTCGTCCTGAGTTCGATTTCATTTTGATTGACTGCCCGGCGGGCATCGAACGTGGCTTTCGCAACGCGGTTGCCCCTGCCGACGAAGTTTTGATTGTCACCAATCCTGAAGTCTCGGCTGTTCGCGATGCTGATCGTATTATCGGGCTGCTGGAAGCCGAAGGCAAAAATACGCCGCACTTAATTCTAAATCGTGTCAAAACCGAGATGATTCGCAAAGGTGAGATGCTTTCGCCGGAAGACGTGACCGATATTCTTGCGATCAAGCTCATTGGCATCGTGCCGGAAGATGAAAGCGTGGTTTCGTCTTCCAACAGCGGCACCCCGCTCGCTTTCCTTGATGGCTCTCGTGCCGGAACTGCCTATCGGAATATCGCCCGTCGTTTGATGGGCGAAAATGTTCCCTTCATGCAGTTGGAAGATAACAGTGGGTTTATGAAACGGATTCAGCGTTTGTTTGGCGGCCAATCCGGGTAGTAGGGGGCTAGGGGGATGCCAGGCTTATTAGATCGCATGCTGGGCCGCACGTCGAAAACGGGGACGGGATCGAAGGCGAAAGAGCGCCTTCAACTCATACTGATCCACGACCGCATCAATTTGCCGCCTGAACGCCTTGAGGCGATGAAGGCCGAAATTTTGCAGGTCATCTCCAAGTACGTTTCGGTAGACAGCAACAATGTAGATATTGCCTTGAAAAATCGAGAGCGGACGCCCGCTATTGTGGCAGACATTCCGTTCAACAAGACTGTTGAGGGTGAAGACCCGGATGAAGACGAACCGTCTAAACCTCCGAAACCCCCTCAGAATGACGCCGGAAACAAGCCATAATAGAGAACGTATCCTAACTTCTGTATAATGCGCCGGGATTTTGGAATTGGTATCTTTGCATGAGACCAACCGGCAGCCTCTGGCGACAGTTCGATTTTATCCTGTTTGGCGCGGCAATTCTGCTGACCATCGTTGGCGTATTGATGATTCGCAGCTCCACGCTGGGCGCTATTGACCCCGATTTGATTAATCGCGTTCCTGATCAGATTCGCTTTGCTTTTCTCGGCTTTGGCTTGCTGCTGGCACTTGCCGCGCTGGACTATAAACTGCTGGGCGGTTTGCACTGGTGGCTGTATGGCCTAATGCTCATCCTGCTCATCCTCGTCTATTTCTTCGGCGTTGAGGGTGACGGCGGCGCGCAGAGCTGGTTGAACGTAGGTATACGTATTCAACCATCGGAAATTGCTAAACTGCTCATCATCATCACGCTGGGTATGCTGCTGGCGCGTAATTACGAGAACATCGGCAAGTTGAGCACGCTGGGAAAATCACTTATTCATATCGGTATTCCAGCGATTTTGATCTTCATACAGCCTGACCTCGGCATGACAATCGTATTCGTGGTCATGTGGTTGACAATGGTGTGGGCAGCCGGATTGCGCTTGAAGCACATTGCGATTGGGATTCTCACGTTTCTGCTGGTTGCCCCGATTGCGGTGCCGGTGGCGTGGTCGCAAATGGAACCTTATCAACGGCTGCGTATCACCTCATTTATCTTTCCAGAAAGTGACCGCGACGCCTATTACAATATTTTGCAGGCACGTATTAGCATCGGCTCTGGCGGGCTGTTGGGCAAGGGCTATGCCAACGGCCCACAGAATACCGGACGCTTTTTGCGCGTGCGCCATACAGACTTCATCTTCAGCGTCATCAGCGAGGAATTTGGCTTTGTTGGCAGCGTTGTCGTAATGTCCTTGATCGCTGTGGTTATCTTCCGTATTCTGCGTGGCGCGCGTCGTGCGGCAGATCCCTTCGGCGCATTGATCTGCTATGGTGTTGCTGCGTTCATCTTTTTCCAAA
The DNA here is from genome assembly GCA_964493565.1 of uncultured Pleurocapsa sp. Lineage (GTDB taxonomy): Bacteria > Chloroflexota > Anaerolineae > Aggregatilineales > Phototrophicaceae > Flexifilum. The sequence continues at coordinate 10,047 of CAZBPB010000068.1, forward strand.
CCTTCGTGTCCATCGGCATGAATCTCAGTTTGATTCCAGTGACCGGTTTGACTCTGCCTTTTATTAGCTCTGGTGGAACAAGTTTATTATCAACGCTGGCGGGGATCGGTCTTGCGGAAAGCGTGATCATGCGCGGACGCAATGCCTGATACTGCCCTGTATTTATTGAGGCCAAAACACAATATGATCGATCACAAAGCGTTAGCCACGCTGCTCTTCCCTGATGTAACCACGACCCCTAAAGATTGGCTTGAACGCTTCCCGCCCCGCCCGTTGCCAGAAGGCGCGCAGGTGACGCGGTTTGCCCCCAGCCCGACGGGTTTTGTGCATATTGGCAGCATTATGGCGTCGCTGGTTTCACGCCGTGTTGCCCATCAAACCGGCGGCGTATTCATCTTGCGTATTGAAGATACGGACAAGAAACGTGAGCAGGATGGCAGCGTTGAAATGATTGTGCGCAGCCTGCTTAATTTCGATCTCGCGCCTGACGAAGGTATTGTCTCGGTTGATCCTGAGGTCGAGGCAGGCGATTACGCGCCTTATACCCAGAGCGAACGCGGCGAAATGTACTGGTCGTTCGCCAGATATCTGGTTGAAAAGGGACTGGCTTATCCGGCATTTGATACCGAAGCTGAACTCGATCAAACCCGTAAGCTGCAGGAAGCCCAACGGGTAAAACCCGGCTATTATGGTCGTTGGGCGCGCTGGCGTGATGCGTCGCTGGAAGATGTGAAAGCGCGTTTAGAGGCTGGCGAACAGCCCGTTATCCGCGTCCGTGCGCCATTTCCGGCAGAAGGCCGGGCAAAATTTGTGGATGCGATTAAAGGCCCGCTTGATTTGCCTGAAAACGATCAGGATGCCGTACTGCTTAAGTCCAGCAACCGCCTGCCTACCTATCATTTCGCGCACGTCGTTGATGACACGCTGATGCGCGTGAATCTTGTGATTCGTGGGGATGAATGGCTGCCTTCCGCGCCTCTGCATGTCCAGTTGTTTGCGTACATTGACCAGCCGCTGCCCACCTATGCCCATGTTGCCCCAATCGCCAAGATGGACGGCAGCTCCAAGCGCAAGATCAGCAAGCGTAAAGACCCTGAAGCCAACGTTGCCTATTACTACGAGCAGGGCTATCCGGTGCAGGCTGTCACTGAATATCTGCTTAATCTGGCAAACTCTGACTTTTACGATTGGCGCAAGGCTAACCCGACTGCGCCAAATATCGAATTTGAGGTCAAATTGGATCGGATGGGCGTCGCCAGCCCCTTGTTTGACCCGGTGAAGCTGAATGATATTAGCAAAGACATCATCGCTACCTACACCGCTGAACAGGTTTACGATTACGCCCTGAATTGGGCGGAGCAGTATAACCCGCGTCTTGTGGATGTTTTGAGTGCAGATCGCGCTTACAGCTTACGCGTATTCAACGTGGAGCGTACTGGCGAAGCGCCGCGCAAAGACATCGTAAACTGGTCAGATATTGAGCGCGCCTGTGGCTTGTTTTTTGATGACCTGTTTAGCGAGGCGATTGCCGCTAACGGCTATCCTTTCCCGAAGGTGGACAGCGTGGCAGCCGAAAAGATACTGGAGCGCGGCATGGCTTTTGATCCGGCACAGCCCAAAGAAGATTGGTTGTCAGGCATGCGCGCCTATGCTGAAGAAATCGGCTTCGCCCGGGATGTGAAAACCTTCAAGAAAGACCCGGCTGTCTTTAAGGGGCATTTTGGCGATATGATGATGGTGCTGCGTGTCGGGCTTTCTGGCAAAACTAACACGCCAGATTTATACGAAATGCAGCAGGCATTGGGCGCAGCGCGCGTTCAAAAACGGTTGGAGCAGGCGCGGGCATACGTACGTGAACGCGCCGTTTGAGCGAACCTTCAGCCTTGATTGCGTATACTGGCTCTGATATACTGCCGAACACCTTTGAGGGATAGTTCAACGGTAGAACTGTGGACTCTGGATCCATCAATCCTGGTTCGAATCCAGGTCCCTCAGCCTCTAAAAGCAGCGGAAACCCCGCTGCTTTTTTGTTTCCCTCCCGATAAGCAGCACTTTATCCCGCGAAAATCACATACATCGTGGGTATGAATTTTTTCCTAAATTATCCCAATGCTTCCTTCACTCGATCGTAAGATAAAGAGAACTGTATTACGACGTAAAGGAGGAACTTATGAACTATCGGGCTGAAGCGCAAAGAGCGATGCGTATGTATCACATGGGACAGGTGAAGGAGGCCAAAGAATTACTGGTAAGCCTTGTGCGGGAAGATCGTGAGTGTGAAGACGTGTGGATGGGCTTAGCTTCCTGTGTAGATAACATTGAGCATAAAAAGAAGTGTCTGCGCGAAGTTTCGCGTATAAACCCGCATCGTACTGATGTTCAGGAAATTCTCACCAGATTAGAAGCTCAGGCTGCACTCATACAGTCGGATCTTGAGGAAATTTCAGCCGGCTCTCTATTTGACCGGAAGGTAATATCCACCAATATCACAGGAATGCAGTATGATGGTCGCCCGAAGATCATTCG
>CAZBPB010000069.1:0-4069 GCA_964493565.1 uncultured Pleurocapsa sp.
TGCTCAGTTTCTCGTGCAGCCAGTCGCGGGCAGTCGCCCACGTCTCTGTCCACGCCACGCGCTGAGCACCGTTTTCATCGCCAGTGATCGAGCGCAGTTCCTTCAGTTCGTCAATCGTGCGCTGAGGGTTCAACATGAGATTCGCAGTCCTTGTAGAAATACATGGCAGCTGCCTGCCGCATCGTCATCTTCAACAGAATCATAACAATGACGCGGAAGATGGCAAAACGGGATGAGACCATCCAGATTGACGCAGTTTGCTATTTGCTTTATCGTTTGTGGGGGCGGCTTACAAACCCGCTTTTTGCATTCTCTTGCAGACGTAGGCAGCGCCTACAGAAAGGGAAAGCGCGCATGGAAGCGTGCCTTCAGTTTATTCGTTAAAGCATTTCTCATCGGCGCAGTGCTTGCCGCCACCGTCGGCCCGATCACCATCCTCTATCTACGTCGGGCGATGACTGAAGGCTGGCGTTCTGGCTTCTCCACTGTCTTGGGGGCTGTAACTGCCGATGCGATTTATGCCTCAATTGCCGCATTTGGCCTTTCCGCGCTTTCCGGTTTCCTGATCTCGATACAAACCCCTGTTCGCCTGATCGGCGGCTTATTTTTACTGTACATCGGCTACAAAACCTTTCGCGCTGTGCCCGGTGAACACGCCGCCACGGTGGGCGGAAATGGGTTGTGGGGCAAATACGTTTCTACATTTCTTCTGACCATGACCAACCCGATGACCATCATCCTGTTTGCGGGCATTTTTACTGGCTCAGGGCTGGCGCTGACTACAGAGGGTGAAAACTGCGCGCCCGCGCTGGTGTTAGGCGTTGCTGGCGGATCGCTGGCCTGCGCCACGCTGCTGGTGACCTTGGGAGCGTTCCTAAGAACGCGCATTACACCAACGATGATGTTGTGGATTAACCGCGCCGCCGGAATCGCCATCTGTGGGTTTGCGGTAATAACATTGTGGGGGTTGGTGGCGGCGTGATAAGAAACCGCCGGGTACAGGCGCAGCGCGCTGCACCCTTATACAAATTTATTGTCCGCCTGAATCTGTTGGTTCGCCAAGAACGAACCAACAGACTATCTCATAGCGACGTTTACCCTTCTTGTTATATCCTTCCCAGATATCTTCGTGTATCTGTTTCCAACGGATCTTTGGGCAGAAGTTTTTTGCATCCTCCACTGTCCAAAAAATAGCATTCAGTTGGTTTCTCTTCATATCTATCAGTGTGTAAACAACAATCATCAATTCAAACCTTCAATATCAGCGCCCGTGCACAAAAATGATTACTTCAATTATCACATAACGTTATCATGTAAACTTGTCAGCTATCCGGCGTGTGGTTGTCCGGTTGATTCTCCGGCGTTAAAAGTAAAAATTTACGAATATTTATACACTCTGTACGGTTTACGCTTTACTTTTTCCAACAAACTGATGAAAAATAGAGAAGGCATTCTTAGAAAAGAAGATATGAGGAAATTTTATGATCGTCGGTATCCCTCAAGAGATTAAAGACAACGAATTCCGGGTATCCCTACCGCCTGGCGGCGTGCGCGAATTGACACGGCACGGGCATACCGTATATGTACAGTCCAGCGCCGGCAATGGCAGCGGCTTCACCGATGACGAATATCGCGCTGCAGGTGCGACCATCCTGCCGGACGCCCCGATCTTGTGTTGTTCACCTACTTGCATCTGGCAGCCGATGAAGGGCTAACGCGCGCGCTACTGGAAAGCGGCGTAACTGGCATCGCCTATGAAACGGTTGAAGACAACGAAGGCCGACTGCCCCTGCTGGCGCCTATGAGCGAAGTAGCCGGGCGCATGGCGACGCAAATCGCCGCACAGTATATGCAGCGCCCTGAAGGCGGACGCGGCATTTTGATGGGCGGCGTTCCGGGAACACGTCCGGCGCACGTCGTGATCCTCGGGGCAGGAACGGTGGGATCAAACGCGGCGCAAATCGCCGTTGGCATGGGCGCGCAGGTGACGATGCTGGACATCAACACCGAACGCCTGCGTTATCTGGATGATACGCTGCATGGCCGCCTGATCACACTATATTCTAATGAAGCTAACGTCATTGATTCGATAAGCACCGCTGATGCGGTGGTTGGCGCGGTACTGGTGACGGGCGCACGCGCGCCGCAGTTGATCACCCGCCCGATGCTTTCTGCCATGCCGCGCTCCAGCGTGATCGTGGATGTGGCAGTGGATCAGGGCGGCTGTGTGGAGACAACACACCCGACTACACACAGCGACCCGACCTATATGGTGGATGGTGTGCTGCATTATGGCGTCGCCAACATGCCCGGCGCGGTGCCGCGTACATCCAGCTTTGCCCTTTCTAACGCGACCTTGCGCTACGTACTCAGAATTGCCGGTAAAGGTGCATGGGCGGCAATGGAGGCTGATCCGGGACTCGCAAAAGGGCTGAATGTGTCTAGAGGAAAGGTGACGCATCCGGCGGTGGCGGAGACATTTAACCTGCCGCTGGCTGCGGAAGTAGTTTAGGAATTAAACCCTCTAGGATGATGTGATATTCGCACCATTCACTTCAGGGGTACAGCGGTGCTGCGCCCCTGAAGTCTGGCGTATCACAGATATGTTTACTTCTGACATTTGGGGCAGAAATGGGTGCCGCGCCCGCCAACAACGATTTTCTGAATAGGCGTGCCGCAAACGAGGCAAGGTTCACCATCACGCCCGTAGACAAAGAAATTATCCTGCGCTTCGCCTTCTGAGCCATCAACTTTGCGATACCAGTTCACTGATGCGCCCTGACGCGCGATGCCTTCTTCCAACACCGCTCGTATGGCGGCATATAAACGATCACTTTCGGCTTTCTTGAGGCTGTTGGCAGGGCGAAGGGGGCGGATTTTGGACCGAAACAACGACTCGTCGGCGTAAATATTGCCCACGCCTGCGATAAACGACTGATCCAGCAGCAGGGCTTTGATCGCTTTGTGATGGTGTTTGAGTTTTTCGGCAAAACCGGCGCGGGTGAAATCGTTACTTAGTGGTTCCGGCCCGATTTTCGGAGCAATCTCTTCAAACTGGCTGACCACTGCCGCAAATCCAAAACGACGCGGATCGCTAAAACGAAGCTGTTGCCCGCCATCTAACTGAACAACCAGATGTGCCCAGCGATCAGCATTCCACTGTGACTCGTCAGGTACGACATACAGCCGTCCGGTCATGCCCAGATGGATGATAAACAGATCGCCGCTGCTTAACTGGCACAGGATGTATTTGGCGCGGCGAGTGATGCCTATCACCTTTTGCCCTTGAATGCGTGCTGCCATTGACGCGAGATCGGCGTGTCGGATGGTTTTGGGCTGGTTGCAGGTGACGCCAAGTATGGTATGCCCGACGAGCGGCTCACGCAGGCCGCGCACAACCGTTTCGACTTCTGGAAGTTCAGGCATTTGAGTCTCCAAAGAAAATGCTGGATTCTGTGTGAAATCTCAATAGACAAATGAAGAATACTCACTCAGAACTGGCGGTTTTCTAACCATAACGAACAGTAAAACCCGCTCACAATTGCTATAATCGCTGGTATTGTAAGTGGAACATCTGTTTCTTTCAGCCCTCAATCGCAAGATTTTGAGTTCTGAGTACAGAGTTCTAAGTTTTTTCACGCAGCACTCAGAACCAGGAACTCAGAACTATCTCTATGCCTGATCAAGACTTCGTTCACCTGCACGTTCATACCGAATATTCGCTGCTGGATGGCCTGAGCGACATCAAGAAGCTGGTAAGCCGCGCCAAAGATCTGGAGATGCCAGCTATGGCGATCACCGATCACGGCGTGATGTTCGGCGTGATTGACTTCTATCGCGAAGCCAGGAAAACCGGTGTTCAGCCGATCATTGGCATGGAGGGCTATCTCGCGCCGCGCGGTATGCGCGACAAAGACTCGCGACTGGATAAAAGTCCGTATCACCTGCTAATGCTGGCGCGTAACGCGCAAGGCTATCGTAACCTATGCAAGATTGCGACGGCAGCACAGTTAGAAGGTTACTACTACAAGCCGCGCATTGATCGCGAGTTTCTAGCGGCGAACAGCGA
>CAZBPB010000069.1:4084-4970 GCA_964493565.1 uncultured Pleurocapsa sp.
CAGATTCCTTCGCTGGTGATGGAGGGCCGCGATGATGCTGCGCGTGAGATGATTGATTGGTATTTGCAGATCTTCGGGCGTGAACATTTCTTCCTTGAACTGCAAAGTCACGATATTCAAGAACTGCCACGCGTCAACGAGTGGTTGGTAGATATCGGGCGCAAAGATGATGTGCGCTTCGTTGCCACCAATGACGTGCATTATGTACTTTCAGAAGACTACGATGCACACGATACCCTCTTGTGTGTTCAGACCGGCGCGCTGAAAAGTGAAGATGGCCGGATGTCTATGACCGACAACAGCTATTTCCTGAGTAATCAGGCAGAGATGTGGTCTACCTTCGGGCATATTGATGGCGGTTCTCCGCTGACAAACACGCTCCTGGTTGCGGAAATGTGCCGCGACCTAACGCTTGACGACAAAGAATATCATCTACCGATTTTCCCGGTGCCTCTGGGCTTTAACGAAACCGAATACATGCGCTACCTTTGCGAAAAAGGGCTGGTCTGGCGCTTTGGCGACCATGCGCATAGCGATCCCGTACTGCGTGAGCGGCTGGATTATGAACTGGGTACGATTGACCGGATGGGCTTTAACACCTACTTCCTGATCGTATGGGATCTGTGCGAGTTTGCCCGCTACGCTGATATCTGGTGGAACGTGCGCGGGTCTGGCGCGGGCAGCCTTGCCGCCTATTGCCTCGGCATCACCAATATTGACCCGATTCAGAATAATCTGTTATTCGAGCGTTTTCTGAATCCGGGACGCGTAACCATGCCCGATATTGACATGGACTTTCCTGATGACCGGCGTGGCGACATGATTGACTACACGGTACGCAAATACGGCGAAGATAAGGTCGCAGCGATCATCACCTTTGGAACGC
>CAZBPB010000069.1:4980-8147 GCA_964493565.1 uncultured Pleurocapsa sp.
AATTGCCACATTTGGACGCATGAAGGCGCGCGCGGCAGTGCGCGATGTCGGTCGCGCATATGGCGTTGATCTATCGCTAGTGAATCAGGCAGCGGGAATGATCCCCACCGAGCCAAAGCCAAAGCCGATTCACACCTATATAGAAGGCAATCCTGAGCTAAACAAGCTTTACAAGCAAAACGAGCAGCTTAAGCAGGTCATGGATATGGCTGCTTCGCTGCAAGGCGTCAGCCGTCATGCGTCAGTACATGCGGCTGGCGTGATCGTGGCTGATAAGCCGCTAGTGGAATACATTCCCCTTAGTCGCCAGGCTAAAGATGACGAGTCGATCAGCCTGAAACAGGTAACGCAGTTCCCGATGGAAACCTGCGAAAGCATCGGCCTTCTCAAAGTGGACTTTCTGGGGCTTTCCACGCTCACCATCATGCGCCGTGCCAGCGATCTGATCCGGAAGCATCACGGCATTGTTTACACGATGGATAACATCCCCTACCGCCCATCAGGAAATACGCTTCAGGACGAGATGCTGGAAGAAGCGTTTCGCCTGCTCAGCCGGGGAGACACCATCGGCGTATTTCAGGTGGAAAGTACCGGCATGCAGCAAATGCTGCGTGAAATGCGCCCGAGCAAGTTTGAAAATATCGTAGCGGCGGTGGCGCTGTATCGTCCCGGCCCGATGGACTATATCCCTACCTATAACGCCCGTATGCATGGTGACGAAGTAGTGAAATATCACCACCCGAAGTTGGAGTCGATCCTTGACGAAACCTACGGGATCATGGTGTATCAAGAGCAGATTATGCAGGTCGCCAGTGGGCTATTTGGCTATTCACTGGGCGACGCTGACTTGATGCGCCGCGCAGTCTCTAAGAAGAAAAAAGAAGACCTACTCAAGCACAAGGAAATTTTCCTTGAACAAGGGCCTCAACTTGACCCTACAATGACGCAGGAAATTGCCGAGCGCATTTTTGACGATATTGAGTTTTTCGCTAACTATGGATTTAACAAGTCCCATGCCGCAGATTACGCGGTCATAACGGTTCAAAGCGCGTTCCTGAAAGCACACTATGCGCCAGAATATATGGCAGCATTGCTCACGGTATATTTTGACGCCGCCGATAAAGTGACCACCTGCCTTGCCGAGTGCAAGCGGCTTTCCATCCCAATCTTACCGCCGAGCATCAACGCCAGCGCATTGGACTTCGACATTGAATATTTGCAGGACAAAACTCGCGCAATACGCTTTGGTCTAGCAGCAATCAAAAATGCCGGCGTTGGCGCCCTGAACCTGATTCTGAACGAACGCAACGCCAACGGCAAATTTACCAGTTTGGATGACCTATGTCGCAGGGTTGACCTGCGGCTAGTGGGGAAGCGTCCACTGGAATCGCTGATTAAAGTGGGCGCACTGGATGAATTTGCCACCCGCGCCACCTTGGTTAACGCGCTGGATCGCATCGTCCAGCACAAAATTCAAGAGTCCGGTCAGGTGAGTATGTTTGGTGAGACCACTGATACCACATCTGATATGCTGCTGAACCTACCCGCACATACCGGAGTTAGCCGCCGTGATGTGCTGGATTGGGAAAAAGAGCTTCTGGGTATCTACCTGTCTAGCCACCCTATTGACCCGATCATCGAACTACTGGATACCAGCCAGATATGGAACAGCATTGACATTAGCAACGCGCAGCCGGAGGCGCAGGATCGTTCAGTGAGCATGGTGGGCTTAGTCAGCGGGCTGCGCAAGACTGTGACCAAGAACAAGGACATAATGGCGATTGCTACGCTGGAAGACAAGAACGGCACCGTGAACGCCGTGCTCTTCCCGCGCACATGGTCGCGCTTTGAAGAGTTAATGGTTGAAGGCGACGTTGTGCTGATTTCCGGCATGCTTGACTTGAAGCGTGGAGACCCACAAATTGTCGTCGATTCTGTCACCACCAAATTCGATATGGTGATATCGGATCAGAAGCAGGACAACCAGTCGCCACAAATACAGGCGATCATGAGCGAACCCGAAGCGGTTCGCGCCCCGGAAGCTGCATCGGTGGAATCTATCTGGCAGAGCGATAGCCATGTGCTGGCGAGCGCGGTAGAGCCTCCGCTGTGGGATGATGAGCCTAACGCGCCATCAAATAGCAATCACGATGTCTATTTTGATGATGAACTCCCGGTTCAACCACCCGTAATGGTGACGCTGCGTTTCTGGCGTAATGGTGACGACAAGAAAGATGCGCTGCGTATGCGGCGGGTGGTAGGCAAGCTGACAGAGTTTCCCGGTAACGATAGATTTGAGATCATCATCTCATTACATGACAGCCGGGATCGTGAAGAAGAAGATGTCTTCACCTTTGAACATTTAACAACTCAATGGTGTGATGCTCTGGCTGACGAGTTGCAAAAGATCAACGGCGTCGAAATGGTTAGCATTGAAGTGTTGTCGGTCACTTAAGTCCTGAAATACAGCCTGTTAAATCTGTGTACTAGCGAAGACGTCACAAATCGCTAGAATCGTGCGCGAATACGAGGGAGCATATTCGCCATGAAACGTATCGCAGTCATGACCAGCGGCGGCGACTCGCCCGGCATGAATGCCGCCATCCGCGCCGTCGTGCGCACAGGGCTGGAAAACAACATCGAAACCTACGGCATCCGTCAAGCATATGCCGGTTTAATGGCAGGAGATTTCGAACTACTGACCAGCGTAGAAGTGAGCGGCATCCTGCAGCGCGGCGGTACCATTTTGCAAACTGCCCGCAACGAAGAATTTAAGACAGCGCATGGGCAGGCAAAGGGTTTGCGTCGGTTGAATGAACACCAGATTGAAGGGCTGATCGTGATCGGTGGCAACGGCAGCCTAACCGGCGCAAATGCCCTATATAAAGCCGGTTTTCCGGTGATCGGCATTCCCGGAAGCATTGACAACGACATCTTCGGCACCGATATGGCTATTGGTGTGGATTCAGCGCTGAATATCATACTGGATGCCATTGATCGCCTGCGAGATACCGCCTCGTCGCACCAACGGGCATTCGTGATTGAGGTGATGGGGCGCAACTGTGGTTATCTTGCCTTGATGGCAAGCATCCTTGGCGGCGCGGAAATTGTGGTCACGCCAGAACGCCCGTTCACGATGCAGGAAATTGCCGACGCACTGCAAGATG
>CAZBPB010000069.1:8169-9424 GCA_964493565.1 uncultured Pleurocapsa sp.
CTATTCTGGGACATATACAGCGTGGCGGCAGCCCAACTGCCTTTGATCGCCTGCTGTCTACCCGCATGGGCGTAAAAGCGGTGCAGTCCTTGATTGCAGGTGAAACGGGCAAGATGGTGGCATTGAACGGGCGTAAGATGGAGTTAATACCTCTCGAAGATGCGATCAGCCAGCTTCGTCCGATCAGCGAGGGCTATTACGAAATGGCGCGATTCTTAGCAAGGTGAGTGGCAGATGATCCCAAAGGATTCTAAAAGCCTGAGCCAACAGCGGTTCGGTCAGTTTGCCAGTAGTTACACCCATTCAACGCGGCATTTCAAAGGAGCCGAACTCAGCCATCTGGTTGAGCTTGCCGACCCGGAACCTGATTGGCTGATGCTGGATGTGGCAACTGGCGGCGGTGCTACCGCGCTTACCTTTGCCCCGCACGTCAAACAAGTGATTGCTACCGACCTCACACCTAAAATGCTGGAAGCCGCAAGAACGCGTATCGCGCCGGAAGCCCCGAATATTCTATTTTCAGACGGGGATGCCGAAAACCTGCCTTTTGTAGATAATAGTTTCGATTTGATCACCTGTCGCATCGCCCCGCATCATTTTCCTGAACCGTTCAAGTTTGTGCAAGAAGTGGCGCGCTGCCTGAAACCCGGTGGCGCCTTTGTCTTACAAGATTTGACGGTGCCGGATGATGAGAAGGCAGCGCGCTACATCAACTCTTTCGAGCGTCTGCGTGACCCCAGCCACGCGCGCATGTATGCCGAATATGAGTGGCGCGGCATGTGTCTGGATGCCGATCTATTGATCGAGCATACGGAGATTCAACATCATCCTGCCAGCATGATCGAGTGGGCGAAGATGCAAGACTGCGATGAAGCCACCATTCAGCATCTGCAAATTTTGATGATTCAAGCACCTGCCGTCGTGTGCGAATGGTTGAATATTTGCTGCGCAGGTACCGAAGATGCCGCATTTGACCATGTATACATAATATTGCGCGCTGCCAAACCAACATAGCCAGAAATAAAGAGCGAGTGACATCTAATCACCCGCCTCCTACCGTTCAACCGCTTATAGAGTTTTCGTCGGTTCGTCAGGCGTATCGTCTTCGACCTCCTCTTCTTCAAAGAAGAAAAAATCGCCTGCTTGAAAGTCTGGCGGCAGCGGCATCATAAAAGGCATAGGCCCCGGCCCGAAACCACCGTGCGGTCCGCGACCAAAACCCCCGCGCATTCCCCGCCTTCCACCCCGATGACCA
>CAZBPB010000069.1:9434-12560 GCA_964493565.1 uncultured Pleurocapsa sp.
GCGGGGGACGTCTGGATCTTCTTGCCGCGCCTGCTGCGCCTTGATGAACAGCCCGCGCAGCACACGCAGCCCTTGAAGCGCCTGCTCGATTTCTTCCTCGCTAAGCATACTGATCAGGTTATCAAGGGCGCTGGCGGTGAAGTCGTCGGTGGTTTCCAGCATTTTTCGGCCTGCGTCGGTCAGGCTGATACGTACGGCACGGCGGTCATTTTCATCACGTTCGCGGATGACCCAACCGCGCTTTTCCAGCGCATCAATCGTTGCCGACATCGTTGAAGGCGCTACCCGAAGTTGTGCCGCCAATTCCTGCTGCGAGGCGGATCCGTATTGCAAGCGGCGCATCAACATGATGTGTGGTGGCAGCATTCGATCCATTCCCGGCGGTTTACGCAAGCGCATCGCCAGTGTGCGCCCCATGACCGGGGTTAGTTCCATCATCAATCGTGCAAGTTCATGGGCATTTTCGCTTCCCATATGCTTCGTTCTCCTAACAGTTCGTATCACGAATAAATCGTACTACGAACTATTTATAGAGTCAATCACCCAAATATCAGAAATGTGATAGAAAATTTCAGGCTAGAGAACTAAACGAGTTGGGCAAGTCGCTTTGGCGCAACGGCGCGGTAGCTTTCTTTAATCCAATCAAATGTCATTTCGGCGGGAAACGGCTCATCATCAGGTGACCAATGAAACGTGACCCATCCATGCTTACCCAATCCATACCCTGAAGGTTTGGCGAAAGGAAGCGCCGCCACACTATCAGCAGAAACAGGCAATTTTAAGGTGAAACGCAGCCCTGTATCCTGCCCTTCAACCATACCAAAGAATACAAATGCTTTACCTTTCACCTTGATCGTGCGTTGACCCCAGGGAAAGTGTTCGCTGCTTTCCGGCAGGCTTAGCGCAAACTCGACCATTGCATCGGCTACAAGATCATGTTGTTCAGGCATAACATCCCAATGTATAAATCAAACGAAAGTGTGCTGCGAACTCTGCCTTGCCTATATTCCCCTATGCTATAATCGCCGCTAATCGTGCCAACTGAGAGGTTTAAGAGAGCAATCTTCATGGTTGAAGTGATCAGTATTCGTGATATTGGAAATTATGTCGGGCAAACAGTTACAGTGCGCGGTTGGGTGTATGACCGTACCGATAAAGGCAAGCTGCAATTCATTCAGGTGCGCGATGGCAGCGGCGTGGTGCAGGTTGTGGCTTACGGGCCTGACCTGTCCCCCGAAATGTTTGAGCGGGCTGGCAAACTGACGCAAGAATCTTCGCTGGTAGTCACAGGCATGGTCAAGGAAAACCCTAAAGCTAAAAAGAGTATTCCTGAAGGCTATGAAATTGGGCTGCAAACGCTTGAAGTGCTGCAAATTGCCGAGGATTACCCGATCACTCCGAAGGAACATGGTGTCGAATTTTTGATGGATAACCGCCATTTGTGGCTGCGTTCCAGCCGCCAATGGGCAATCACCCGCATTCGCGCCACCATCATTCATGCCATGCGTAATTTCATGGACGATGAAGGCTATTTACTGGTGGATACGCCGATTTTGACGCCAGCCGCAGGCGAAAACACGACTGCGCTGTTTGAAATTGACTATCACGGCGAACCTGCCTACCTTGCGCAGACCGGACAGCTTTATAACGAAGCCGATATGATGGCCTTTGGCAAGGTGTACTGCTTTGGCCCCACCTTCCGCGCCGAAAAGAGCAAAACTCGCCGCCACTTGCAGGAATTCTGGATGATGGAGCCGGAAGCTGCCTTCCTTAGCCTTGAAGAGATGATGGCCTTTGAAGAACGTCTGGTCAGCTATATCGTGATGCAGGTGCTGGAGAAGCATCAGAGCGAACTGATGATCATCGAGCGCGATTTGAGCAAGTTGGAAGCGATTACCACGCCATTTGCCCGCATCTCATATGATGCAGCTATTGAGCGCCTGCAAAAGAAGTGGGCGGAACTGCCCGATGGCGAGGAGAAGGATAACCTTAAAATCACATGGGGCGAAGATTTCGGCAGTCCGCACGAAACTGCAATTGCCGAGATGTTCGATAAACCGGTGTTTGTGTACCACTATCCCAGCGCGGTAAAGGCCTTCTACATGCAACCCGTAGATGGCAGGCCGGAAGTATGTCGCAGCGTTGACCTGCTTGCGCCAGAAGGCTATGGCGAAATCACCGGCGGCAGTGAGCGCATCTGGGATCCGGCGCTGATGGAAGAGCGCGTCGAGACGATGGGCATCGGGCGCGAAGCCTATGCCTGGTATCTTGACTTGCGCAAATTTGGCAGCGTACCCCATGCCGGATTCGGGATCGGTATCGAGCGCACAGTGGCATGGATTTGCGGCCTGCCACATGTTCGCGAAACCATTCCCTATGCGCGTATGTTGAGTAGGAAATATCCGTAGAACTGAGCTAAAAGATGAAGGTTAAAAGTTAAATGGATTTGACTGGAATACTACTTAACTTTCACTTTTTAACTTTTAACTTGGTATCATCTATACCCACTGTTTACAGGGATATGACGCATGGATCAGCATTATCAACAATGGAGTGAACTCGCGCCGCGCGGCATGTTATTGATCGGGGCGGGCGCTTCGATTGTGGCGTGGGCAGCAACCCTGCGAGCAAATGGCAAGCCTATCTGGATATGGTTTTTTGCTGGACTATTCGGACTGATCGTTCTGAATTCGGGCGTGGCTTTTGTCGGTGAGGCAGTGAAACACCGCGCGCTGTATGAGAGCAAGCTGGGTCTATAGCGCATCTTCATCCCTCATTCTCTCAAAATTGTAAGTGAGGGAACTAAGCACAGTCGTGCAAGATCTTGAGGGCCGTTATGCCGTTACGAACGCTTCAACTGGGCATTGATGCAATACAGGCGGGCAGCAGCAGTGAAGGCGCCCGCCTGATTCGTGTTGCACTCAAGCACGATGACCTTCCGGCGGACATGAAGGCTATTGCCCTGATGTGGCTAGCAGAAACTCAGACCGACCCGATAAAGAAGCGTGATTATTACAATCAGGCGGTGGCTGCCGACCCGACCAACCCCGATGCACGGGCGCGGTTAGCCCGATTGATGTCTCCCGGCGCTACGGCACCTGCTGCCCCCGCAGTTGCGGCAGCGTC
>CAZBPB010000070.1:0-9536 GCA_964493565.1 uncultured Pleurocapsa sp.
TCTTGACCTTGGTGGACGGCTCGACGCCGGCGGCCGCGCAGAATTTGCGCGCGCGGCGGCACGTTGGCGGTGGCAACCAGCGAAGAGGCGCTGCTCAGAATATTGCCCAACTGGAAACTGTTGAGCAGGTTTGACATGGATACCCCGCCAGTGACCATGAGCACCGCCAGAGCTACTACCAGTATGAAGCCGCAGCCGACACCGCCGAGTGCCAATGTACCGCAAGAACTACGGCTTTTGCTGACATAAACGATCTGCGGCGGGCGTTCTGCGGGTGGTGGGGCAGTTGGCGCATCAGATGGTGTTACGTGAATTTCGGTTTCGCGTACATTGTGCGGTTCGCCGGGGATAATCTGGTTTGATTGGTTCGGGTCGTTCATGAGTCCTCAAAGCACAGTAAGCGCACATAGTATACGTATTTCACCGGTGATCAGTTGTAAACCATTGTAGATAGACCGGCTCATGCGCTGCTTATTGCTATGTCCTATACTAAAAGCAATAACACGGGAATGTAAGTGAAGATGCTAACGGTGGTCTATGATGGTCAGTGTGTGTTATGCAGTGGAACGAAACGCTTTGTTTCTGCGTTGGATTGGCGGAAGCGGGTACGCTGGATTGACCTGCATGATCGCGCTCAAGTGGCAAAAGCCTATCCCGGTTTGGATTATGCAGAAGCGATGGGGCAAATTCACCTGCGTGACAGGCGGGGCAAAGAATACGCCG
The DNA here is from genome assembly GCA_964493565.1 of uncultured Pleurocapsa sp. GTDB lineage: Bacteria > Chloroflexota > Anaerolineae > Aggregatilineales > Phototrophicaceae > Flexifilum. The sequence continues at coordinate 724 of CAZBPB010000070.1, forward strand.
GCTTTTTCGCCACTCGCCGGATGCTTAAAGAACTGCCATTGACCTATCCACTGTGGCTGCTGATGCACCTGCCGGGTATGACATGGCTGGGACAGCGCATTTACCGCCTGACAGCCGGAAACCGCTATAAGCTAAACAGGCTGTTTGGCGTGGCAACCTGTGAAGATGATGCCTGTCGTGTGAATTGAAGCTGCGCCTACCGTCTGCTAGAATATATTTCGGCACTTTTTAAGCCCCCATAGCTCAGTGGATAGAGCGGCGGACTCCTAAGCCGTGCGCGTAGGTTCGATTCCTACTGGGGGTATGATTTTCGTCGAGCCTGCCATGATATAGGTAGGATGCGTTTTAGCCGCCGTAATTAGCCCATGACTGCCAAAGGTCTGACATTTGACCGTGTAGTGCCGATATTCACTATTGTTTTTGTGGATGTGCTCGGCTTAACGGTGATTCTGCCGCTGCTGCATTTATATGCGGCGACATACGGCGCATCTCCGCTGCAAATCGGGCTGGTGGCGGCGGCTTTCCCTCTTGCGCAACTGATTGGCGTGCCGGTGATGGGTGCGCTTTCAGACCGTTACGGGCGCAAACCCCTGCTGTTGATTAGCCAGATCACCACCTGCGTTAGTTTTCTGATGCTGGCAGCGGCAACCTCGCTGGAAATGATTATTTTATCGCGGGTGATAGATGGGCTGTTCGGCGCGAATCTGGCGACCGCGCAGGCAGCAATGACCGATATCTCTGATGAGCAATCGCGCTCGCGGGCGCTGGGCTTAACTGGCGCGGCGTTTGGGCTGGGGTTTCTGTTCGGGCCGGCGATCTCGCTGTTCGCGCTGGAATTTTCAGACAGCCTCTCGATGCCTGCCCTTATAGCGGCTGCGTATTCAGGTTTGTCTATTTTGCTTACGCTGTTCATGTTCAAGGAAACGCTGCCGCCTAACAAACGGGATGTAGCAAAACGCGGGCTGATGAATCTTGGCGCGACGACACTCCGGATGATGCGCATCCCGGTAGTTCGGCTGCCGCTGGTACTGATGTTCACCCAGCAGTTGGTGTTTTTCGCCTTTGAAAGCCTGTTAGGGCTGTTCGTGCTCAGTCAGCTAGGGCTTCTCGGGCAGGGAACGGCGCTGATTTTCATCTATGTGGGCATCATCCTGATCTACGTTCAGGCGCGAGCAATCGGGCGCTGGAGCCGCCGCTTTGGCGATGCAAGACTGGCAACAATTGCGCTCGGTCTGCTGGCAGTTGGCTTAATTCTAGTGGCGCTAACTCCGAATCAGCCGCATCCCCTGTACTTTGAGCGCCGCGCAGTCGCTGAGCTAAGCCAACTGACGCCGACAGCCGTTGAATCGTTGGTAGGCAATCTTGGCGTATCACTGCCAGACGATGCATCACGCGGATTTGGCGGGATTTTATGGTTTCTTGGCGCGCTGATACCGATCAGCGTGGGCGCGGCGCTAATCCGGCCTACACTGAACAGTTTGATCACCAGACGGGTTCCCGAACAGGAAAGCGGCGCGGCTTTAGGCGTGAGTGCTTCACTGGTTAGCCTTGCGGATGCGCTTGCGCCACTGTTAGGCGGGCTGATTTTTCAGCATTTTGGCGCGTCGGCACCGTTCGCTGCAGGCGGTCTTCTGATGCTGGGGCTGTTCTTCATCAGTTGGCGATTGCTGGCACAGCCTGCCAGAGCCTCAATAGCATCTGGCACGACAGCATAGGATAGATAGTATTCGCCCGTCTTTTTCGTGAAAAACTGCACAAAAAGCGATTGGAAATGTATAATGGCGCCGATAATGAAGGATGAACAATGCCTCCTATCATTTTAGCGCATGGCGCGCTGGGCATTTTTGACGAACTGATCTTTATTGCCGTTGCGCTGATCTTTGGCGGCATGATGGCTTACGCATGGTGGCGCTCACGCAATGCGCCGCATGATGCAGGGGATGAAGATCAGGGCGGGGCGATGCCTGCCGAAACCCCCGACTCAACGCAGAACCCGGATCACTTTCGCCTTGAATAAACGTAACTACCACGTTGCCAGTTTCCTTACACTCATCCTTTTGCTGCTAGGCTCGGTAGTCCCGGCATCCGCGCATGGATACTTATTGCGCGCTATTCCCGAAGATCGCGCTGTTCTAGAGCGTGCCCCGGCACGCGTACAGTACTGGTTTAGTGAACCTCTAGAGCCAGATTTTAGCGCGGTGACGGTGCGCAATGCTTCCGGCGAGACCGTTGCGCAGGGCGGGGTGAACCCGAATATTTCGAGTTTGCTTGAAGCGAGACTGCCTTCAGGACTGCCAGATGGCGCGTATATCAGCGAGTTGCGTATCGCTTTCGCCAGCGACGGACATGTGATCGTTGAAACACGCAGCTTTTTTGTGGGCGAGGGCAGCACTGCTATTGAAGGGGCATCCACCGGCAATCAGGTGGTATTTCTAGAGGTGGTGTGGCGTTTCATTGTATATGCCTCGCTGCTGGCGCTTTTAGGGGCATTCGGTTTGTATGCGCTGGTGCTGCTGCCAGCATGGGGCAACAGCCGCTATTCTGCGGGTGGCTTGCCGCCAAGGGTGATGAACGCGCTGAACAAAATCATCGCTGCCGGATTTGCCGGTGCCTTTATCGGCAGCTTGCTGGCGCTGTTGCAGCAAACGATGGCTTTTTTTGGGGCGGATGTTGGGCGGGTGATCGGCGAAGGCTTGTTCAACGTCGTTCGTACTGGCACCCGCTTTGGCGATATGTGGAATGCTCGCATGATCATTCTGCTGGTGGCAGCGGGCATGTTCGGCGCAAGCCTGTATGTGCGCGAGCGCCAACCAGCGCTGGTACGCGCGTTTTTAACTGCCAATACCTTTGCGCTGGCGCTGGCTTTAGGGACGCTGAGTCTTTCCGGTCATGCGGCAGGATCGTTGATCATGCCATGGGTGGCTCTAGTCGTTGACTGGCTGCATCTGGCTGCGGTCGGGCTGTGGATTGGCGGATTAGCGACGCTGATTCTGATACTTCCTGCCGCTCTAAGCCCGTATCAGGGTGATGCGCGGCGGCTGGCGCTGCTGGCAGTTTTGAACCGCTTTTCGCCGCTGGCGCTGGTTTGCTTTCTGATCGTGACTGTGACCGGCATTTTCAGCGCGAGTATCTGGGTGACTGCGCTGGAGCAGGTGACCAGCCGCTACGGGCTAACGCTGGCGTTAAAAGTGCTGCTGGTAGCGGCGCTGCTGGGCATGGCAGTTGTGCATTTTGTGACGCTGCGTCCGGAACGCTTTGGGCGCTGGTCAAAGCGATTTGCTAACAGGGCAGGATGGCTGAACAGTCTGCGGCTTGAAGCGATCTTGGCGGTGCTGATTATTGGGGCGGCAGCATTATTGAGCGCGACGCCGGTGCCACCACAGGTGGTCGTGATAGAAAATGCGCCGGCGGTGGGGGGTACCGAACAGCTAGATGATTACGAGCTTTCGCTGACGGTTGCGCCGGGCGGGCCAGGGGTGAACACTTATGATCTGGTGGTTCAAGAAGCTGGCGTGCCTGTAGATCAACTTTCAGCACGGGTACGGCTGGTTGACCCGGCGCTTGATCGCCGCAGCAGATGGCTGCTAGCCGATTGGCTGGCAGATGGCTTGTACTCCACTGCTGGCGGTGAAACTACCCACGCAGGCAACTGGCTGGCGATTGTTGAAATTGAAGATGGCGGGCAAATCCGAAGGGCGGTATACCCGATATCCATCCGTCAGGAAGCAGCTATTGCCCAATCGCAGCCGCCCTCCCTGTTGAATCTGCTGGCATTGGCGACGGTATTCAGCGTGGTTGCTTTTGCCATCTATCCGCTGGTAAGACGCGGCGCGCGCAAGCTGGATTTCAGCCCGGTGATTGTGGTCACGGCGATACTGGCGATCATTGGCGGCGTGGTTGTGGTGGTCATCGGCGTTGCTGCTGCTGAAAATGCTACCTTACAGTACGCTCAACTGACCCAACCGCCGCCACAGATGATCAATACCGTGCTGCCGGATGAATCATCGCTGGCGCGCGGGCAGGCATTGTTTGCAAGCTGCGGTTGGGAAGGTCGCAATCAGTGGGTCGAATTGACTCGCCGTCTGTCGCGCTTGCGTGATGAAGCATTATTTTTCGCTACACAGGGCGACTGGGACGGCCTGCCAGCATGCGATATACAGTTGAGTGATGCTGAACGCTGGGATATTGTCAACTATGTGCGGTCATTGGAAGGCCGCGAGGGGTAAAAAATGCTAAATGTGGTATATGCGCCACAAGACGCGGCGCTAGCGCAGGATGTGATTTCCCGGCTGAGCAGCCAGTACCAATTTCAGGATTTGCGGCACGACGGCGTTTCACGCGAAAAGGGAAATTTTCTGCTGCTGGTCTATTCAGATGATGCGCTTAAGGACGAGGTTGTACGCAGCGCCGTTTATTGGACGTTCGACAACAACCAGAACACGCTGATCGTTACACGCGGGCAGGTGGAACTGCCACATATCCTCGATCATCTCACTCCCATAGACTTGAACAGCGATCCGCAGTTGGCGGCGGTGCAGGCGCAAATTGTATATCTGACTGGAACAGACGCGCCGAAGCCGATGCGGGTATTGACCCCAACAGTTCGCAAATCAAACCGGGCGGTGGCAGCGGTTTTCATTTTGCTGGCAACTGCTATGTTCTGCATCGGGCTGGTTGCTATCGGCGGTCGTGTTGCTCGCCCACCTGAAGCGGAATACAACGCGGTAGAGACGGCGATTCAAGGGACGATTGCAATCGAAATTCAGACCGAACTAGATCAGTACGTTGGGTTCCTGCCGCGCAGTACCGAAGATGCCGCAAACTACGCCGCAACGCTGCAGCAGGTGCCAACGCGGTATCGTCCGTTTATGGCGGAAACGGCGACAAGCGTGGCGCTGCAAACGCAATCTTTAGCGACTGCCACCCCTGAACCGGCTGCGCCCGAAGCAACACCAGCATCATAAGCGTATTATGGCAGAACTAGCGGGCGATGTTCTGGTGATAGGTGCCGGGCCGGCAGGCCTGGCCAGCGCCTATTATCTTGAACAGGCGGGAATTTCTTACGTAGTGGTGGATCGGGCGAACGAAATTGCCTCAACGTGGGCACACCTGTACAAGTCTTTACACTTGAATACCGCCAGTTTTGTGACCTATTTGCCCGGAAAACGGATGCCGGTAACGTCGCCAATTTACCCCAGTGGCGAACAACTTTATGACTACATCCGCCAGTATGCCGAAGATCACCAGTTTAATGTCCGGCTGGGGATTGAGGTGACCGGGACTGTGCCTGATAACGGCGGCTGGCGTGTGGAAACGAGCGAAGGAAACTACTGGTTCCCCTGCGTGATTATTGCCACCGGTCGCTATAACAACCCGATTATCCCGCCGCTGGAAGGTATGGACGAATTTCGCGGACAGATTTTGCATGCGCGTGATTATCATCTGCCGTCAGCGTTTGCCGGTCAAAAAGTGCTGGCTGTTGGCGCAGGCCCAAGCGGTGTGGATATTGCGCTTGAGTTGACCACAACTGCGCAGCTTCCAGTGTATTTGTCGGTACGTAGGGATGTGGTGATCTCTCGCAGCTTTCCTTATGGTTTACCAAATTCGGCGTGGCTGCTGATCGCGCGAACTTTTCTGCCAAAGCGCTGGCACGGTAGATTTTTGAGCAAAATGTTGTATCACAGTTACCCTGATTCGCGGGCGGCAGAAGTGGAAATCGCTCCGAACCGAACTGACCGGCAGGGAACGTCAACGCCGATACGGGGACGCGGACTGATAGATGCGGTGCGGGCGGGCAGCATCAAGCCTGTGCGGGGCGTAGTGCGGTTTCATGAGAAAACGGTTGAACTCGCCGATGGGCGGGAACTTGAAATTGATTCCGTGATACTCTGCACGGGGTATCGTCCGGTGCTGGATTATCTGGACATTGATTACGAAACCGACTCGCAAGGCTATCCTAAACGCGCCGACGATATGGACGAAGGCGGTACTACAGAAGTCCTTGGCTGGCCGGGATTAGTTCTGGTTGGGCGCTACTATCGCGGGTTGGGGCCGCTGTATAACGTGCGTAATGAGGCAAAGCAGGCGGTAGAAGAAATACAGGCGCGGCTGAAAAGCTCCCATTTCAAACCCTCTCCCACAGGGAGAGGGGATGCCGATGCGAAAATAATGTGAGACTTTGTAGGTAATCGTGGGGATCGCTATTCCGTTACACGCGCCCAATCGTAGCCAGTAGCACCGCTAGGAAATGTACCCGCCGATTGTTCAATCTGTGCTGTTCCATCACCCTCTTCACAGCGCACTTCAATTTCATGTATCCCATCGGTGAACGGGTAATCATAGCGCCAGAGCGTCCATGCGCGATCTGAAAGCGGATTTTTCAAGACAGCATCTACCCAATCACCATCATCTACACGTATCTGAACGCGGGAAATGCCCCTGTCACCCGACCATGCAATGCCGCCGATGGGAATATACAACTGGCCCGTTTCATCCTGAAAACGCTCATCCACCGCAACGGTATCAATGACAGATGTCGCTTTTGCCAGCGCCTGCTGATCCCATCCCCGGCGTACCCAGTAACCGCCCGTATCGGCGGCTACAAATTCCATGCCGGTGATCCATTTAGGCTGTTTCATACCGTAATGGTTGGGGATATGAATACGCAGTGGAAATCCGTGCTTGGGGATAAGAGGTTCGCCTGCCCAGTCGTAAGCGAGAATGATGCGATCATCACTGTTGATCAGCTCTAGCGAGACAAACTCATCAAAGCCGTCAGCAGAGGTGATATACAGATGAGTCGCGCCGGGCGGAATCTCAATGGCTGCAAGTATGTCGCTCATCCGCGCGCCCGTCCATTCCAGCGTGCTGATCAAGTCGCCACCGACGTTGTTAGAAATGCAGGACATGGTGATCATTGCGTTAATGGGTTCGTAGTCGCTGCGAATTTGATCCAGCGTCAATTCGGCGATGGTGCGCTGTACGCCGTCTGCTGAGATGCGGCTGGTGAAGGGCAGCACGTAACCTTCGGCGGGAATTTGCGGAATAATGGTGCTGATATCAATGCGGTAATGGTCGGCAACCGGTGTGATTTCCGGGCGTGTTCCCGACGCTGAAACAAAACTGCCGTCAGTGACCATTTGCGCCGGAACGGATGTCATCATTCCTTCGGTGGTTGCGCCGGGCATCGGCGTCGGTCCGGCAGCCACCGATGCTGTTTCATCGCTGCGACTTAAAAGCGTTCCAACGCCCGCACCAACCGCAGTAATTACGGCTGCACCTGTACCTACACGGATCAGAAACTGACGGCGACCGAGCGATTCCACAGCGGCGGTTTCACTGGCAGCGTCGGAAACTGCTGCCGGAACTGCTGCGACCATTCTGAAGCGCAAAGTATTGTAAATATAGCTGAGTGCCAGCCCGTAGAGGATGAACAGCCCGAATGTCCAGACGGTTGTGATGAGCATATCGGTCAGGATCAGGCGTGGATAATTTCCCTGTATCAAGGTCATCAATGACCCTAACAGCGCGCCCAGAACGATGCCAGCAAGCACATCGGCGCGGCGCGTCAATGCCGCGTTCAGAATGAAGAAGACGATTGCGCCAACCACCGCCCCGATCACCACTACAATGATCAGTGAAATGATCTCCTCAGTAGTTTTGGCAACTGTATCAACACGCCCGATATTCAAGCTGGTGATGATACCGCTCATTGCCTGTACTGTGCGCGGCACAACTTCGCCCGGCGCAATATCGCGGAGAAAGGCGAAAATAAAAGCCGGGATAAAGGGCAAACCAACCAGCACACTGCCCAGAAAAGACAGCGCCATTAGCGGAAGGGTGAGCAGACCGCCCATCAATACGCCCGTCAGGATAGAAGGTTTTTTCTGCATGTAGTACTCCGGATAACTGTCGTGCTGGTGTTTTTTATCCTACGCCAAAAACCTTAAGTAAATGTGAATAGTCGCATGAGAATATGGGGTTCACGTTCGATGCAATTCGGCATAGTTGGGGCTATACTCTGGGCAGTGTAGGTACTTTTCTGCTAAGTTCACTTTCAGACTGCATTAAGGTTTTATTTCCCCTCATGATCATTGTAGACGCACACGAAGATATCGCTTATAACGCTATTTCGCTGGGACGCGATTATTTTAAGAGCGCGCTGGACAAACGCCGTGTTGAAATTGACACAGGCGTTGCCGCCAATGAAGGTCTGGCGATGGTAGGACTGCCTGAAGCGATTTTAGGCGGGGTAGCAATCGTGTTTTCAACGATCTTTACCGAGCCGGAACGCGCTACCGCGCTTGCCCCGACTCCATTTTCCAGTCAGCGTTATAAGACGCCGAAAGAAGCGTATGCACAGGGCATGCAGCAGTTGGACTATTACCGGCGGGTATGGGATGTGTCCGAGCGCGTACAGCCTGTGCGTTCAATTGCTGATCTGGATGCCGTACTGGCAGCGTGGGCAGATGGGAGTGAGGTTGCAGAACGTAGGCAGGGCATGGTTTTGCTGATGGAAAATGCCGATCCAATCCTTGAACCCAAGCAGTTTGAGGAATGGTATGAATATGGCGTGCGTGTGGTCGGGCCAGCGTGGGCAGGTACGCGCTATTGCGGAGGTACCGGCGATCTGGGGCCGCTGACTGCCTTGGGTCGCGAGCTGCTGGACGTGATGGGTGATATGAACGTTTTGCTCGATCTTTCGCATATGCCGGAAGAGTCATTTTTCGAGGCGTTGGATCGCTACGATGGACAGATGATCGCCAGCCATAGCAACCCGCGCCGCTTCGTCGGTTCACGCGATGATGGCCGTC
>CAZBPB010000070.1:9581-9796 GCA_964493565.1 uncultured Pleurocapsa sp.
TTCGCCGCCTTGCCGAACGTGATGGCGTGATGGGCATGGTGCCGTATAACAGGTTCATGCATCCTGACTGGGTGAAAGGGGATGCGCCGATTCCCGGAAGCAGGGTGCTGGAAATGATCGATCATGTTTGTCAGGTGACAGGAAGCGCCCAACACGTGGGTATTGGTACTGATTTTGACGGCGGTTTTGGCGCAGAGAGCACACCTGAAGGGTTT
>CAZBPB010000070.1:9844-12555 GCA_964493565.1 uncultured Pleurocapsa sp.
GCCATCATGAGTGGAAATTTTCTGCGCAAACTGCGCCAGACTCTGCCTGCTCAATAATGCATACTCTATTGCAGCGGTAACTGCCCGATGTCACAAATAGGTATTGCTCTAGGCGCGCTGGGCGTCGTGCTGGCGTTCATGGGCTTGTTTCCCGGAATCACTGGCATTATTACCGGTGCTGGCATCGGTATTTTTCAGTTTTCCGCCATCATCGTTGGTTTCGGATTACTGAACCTTGGCGCGCTTATGTATGTAAAATTCACCATTTATGCCGCGCAGTCGTCGAATCTGGCGCAGCAGGTTGGCATACGGCTTTCGTTAACGGGATTGGTGCTGGCGGGTATGGCAGGTTTTGCGGATGTACTGGGTTTTGGCTCGCACGGCATCAACCAGAATACAGATACTTTTTTTGGCGGTGTGCAAGCTTTACTGGTGATCGCCTGTTTCCTGATCTCTGCGGTTGGCGTGCTGGTGTACGCCGTTACTGGATCACCTCCAACTGAACCAGAAGCCAGATAATGAGGTTTTCTTGCTGAAAACAGCCCTGATCGGGGCAATTGTCACACTCATTGTTTTGATTTTACCGCTTAAAGCACAAGATCGTCTCTCCGTACTCGAACTCCTCGCCAATGATACTGATGCCCGCTTTGGCCTATTTCTTGCCGCGTTGGAAGCGGCTGGCTTGACGGATGAAATCGCTGCTTTGGAAAACGCCACGCTGCTTGTTCCAACGGATGAGGCCATGATAAACGCGATGAATGATCTTGGCATAAGCCGGCAAGGTTTTTTTGCCGACAGCGCCGCGCTGTCAGAGATATTGGCGATGCACATCGTGCCTGAACGGCTCTTTTTTCGCGATTTGAGCGGAGGAGTGAGCGTAGATTCGGTCGGAGGCGAACCGGTAGATTTCACGCTGTATCGTGGAATGTTGTGGGCGGATAATGCGCGGATCAGCGATGTTGACAATCTAGCAGCATCCGGCGTAATTGTCCATGCAGTAGATGATGTGATTCTGCCGGAAGCAATGCGTGAACATTCCAATGCCAACCGCGCTTACTTGCGCGTCGCTCACCTTCTGCCTGATTACGCTCCTGTCGCTCTGTATCTGAATGGCAATCCCTCTGGCTTGCAAGGACTGGGATTCGGTGAGATCAGCCAATGGATGGATATTGCCGCAGGTGATCAACTACTGTCGGTCGCTACATCTGGAAGTGACACCGCTTCTGCTGAACTGAATCTCAATATTGAGCCTGAAAGCTGGGTGACGCTGGCTATTGTCGGCGAAAATGACGGTCAGCAGGCAAAACTGGTTCCATTGATTGAAGACTACGATCCACTGGCATTGGGGCAGGCAAGGCTGTCATTTTTTAACGGTATTGAGGGTTCTATCGGGCTGGATTTAATAGCGAACGGGCAGTTATTTCTAGGAGGCATCGCCTTTCCGGGACTCGCGGGCGAAAACGACGGCTTTTCTGTGCTGCCGCTGCCCGTAGCAACCTACGATTTTCTAATTACGGCGGCGGGAAACCCTGAAGTCGTGGTCTTAAATGTGCCTGATATACGCTTGCGTGACGGCTACAACGTGTTTCTAGCAGCATCCGGCACGCCTGTGAACCCGCAAGTTATCCTTCTCGAAACAAACGTGAACGTAGAACGAGCTTTCGCTGAAGAACGGCGCTCACCTTAAACCACTTCTGATTGTGCAATCACACATTGCGTTCCAGGGATCATTTAGGCAATATGTAAAACATTAACCCATGTCTAACGTTATGGGATAGCTAACGATAGCAACTTGAGCTATCTTTACGCTAAAGCCTTAGGCGGTCATTTAGTGCCGCGCTGAATTTCTACAATCAATACTTTGCTCTTTAGGAGGATTTACATGCGTAAGATGTGTGCGCTGGTAGCGCTGTTGGTGGTGGCCCTTGGCCTCGCCATTCCAGCGTTTGCCCAGGAGCGCCCGAGCATTCCAGAGTGGTTGACTGACGACGCTGATGGTCGTTTCGCTACCCTGGTGGCAGCGTTAGAAGCTGCTGACCTCGTGGATGCCCTTTCGGAAGAAGGCCCTTTTACTGTGTTTGCGCCAACAAACGATGCCTTTGCTGCTGCGCTTGAGCAGCTTGGTATGTCGGCAGAAGACGTGCTGGCAAACCCGGACTTGCTGGCTGACGTGTTGAGCTATCACGTGGTTCCCGGTCGCTACCAGTACATTAACCTGACCAGCGGCCCGGAACTGGAAACGCTGGAAGGCAGCCCGCTGCAGGTGACGCTGGATGGCGGTTTCCTGTACGTGAATGATGTATTGGTGAGTGACCCGGATGCGATTGCTTCCAACGGCGTGGTTCATGTCATTGACGGTGTGCTGCTGCCACCTTCGATGGCGCCCTCGGCTGAAGCAACTGCCGAACCTACCGCTGAAGCAACTGAAGCCCCGGTTGCAGGCACTGCGCTGGAGCGCCCTGACGTGCTTGGCGCGCTGGCAGCCGATGCCGATGGTCGTTTTACCACGCTGGCAGCCGCCATTGAAGCGGCTGGTCTGGGTGAGGCTCTCTCTGGCGAAGGCCCGTTCACAGTGCTGGCACCGACCAATGATGCCTTTGTCGCGGCGCTTGAAACCATGGGCATGAGCGTTGAAGACGTGATCGCCAATCCCGAAATGCTCACCGCAGTGTTGAGCTATCATGTTGTTCCCGGTCGCTATCAGTACATTA
>CAZBPB010000071.1:0-4024 GCA_964493565.1 uncultured Pleurocapsa sp.
TCAGTTGTGACCATCCCTCGTGCGATCAACTTATTGCTGTCGGAGAAAGCCGTAGTCGTCGAGCAGACCGATCAGTTTCTCCGTACCGTCCGGGATCGTTTTCCGATCCCATCCGTTATTGCTTTACGAAGCTATGTAAATGTCCCGCGCAGGCAGGCACATTGGAGTCGGCGAGGGGTGCTGGTACGTGACGGCTTCACCTGTATCTACTGCGGGGTGACACCGGGTTCACCATTCAAGGGAAAACCACTGGTCAAAAGTGATTTCACTGTAGATCACATCATTCCAAAGTCGCGCGGGGGAAAAGATAACTGGGGCAATACTGCCTGCGCCTGTTATGCTTGCAACCATCGTAAAGGCGACCGTTTGCCGCATGAAGCGGGAATGCGCCTTCACTGGGAGCCGAAAACGCCGCGCACGAGCTATTTAGTCGTCGCTATCGGCACTGGCAATGAAGCCTGGCGGCGATACATCGAATACTAAACGCGCCTTTCATCATATTTGAATGGCGCGTTTTTATTTTCTACAGCGATAGGCGTAAAACGCCCTCGCTGTTTTACTGTCGTAATACCACAATACCGCCTGAACAAACGAGGAAAATTTTATGATCCGCCGCTGGCAGGGTATTGTAGAGGCGCACTAAACGCTGCTGCTTTTTAACCACTTACTATTTTGAGGAGAAGCAAATGTTACGTCGGTTCTTTATTTTGTCCGCTGCAATTGTATTAGTCTCAATACTCCCGGCATCAATCAGCGCACAAGATACGCTGCCCACATGGGGCGAACTGCCTGTGGGGGAATGGACTCAGATTAGCCCCGGTGGCGATACGATATGTTCCAACGGTACGCCGTACTCTTTCTTTGCTCGCCCCGCTGATGAACCCAGCGATGAACTACTGATTCATTTTCAAGGTGGCGGAGCGTGCTGGTTTGGTGAAAATTGTGATCTGGACACATTCCCGACTTACGATCCGTTTGTAGACGAAAGTGATAACCCCGGCGCGCAGCCAGCAGGCATTTTCGATTTCGAAAATTCGTCTAATCCCTTCCAGAGCTACAATATGGTGATGGCACCCTACTGCACCGCCGACGTGCATATCGGGAATGCAGACACAACCTATGAGGTTAACGCCGGCGAAGATGATGCTTCTGAGGTGACGATTCACCATCGTGGCTACATCAACGCCACATCAGTTTTGAACTGGACATTTGCTAACGTAGAAAACCCTGATACGGTGTTTGTGACTGGATGTAGTGCTGGTTCTATCCCTTCCCCGCTGTATACACAGTTTGTGGCTGAAGCTTACCCGAACGCGCGGATCGAGCAGTTGGGGGATGCCGCTGGCGGCTACCGTGATCAGGAACTGGCAGGCGTGGTTTTTGAAGCATGGGGTACACAGGGCATTCTGCCAGAAAACTACGCCGAAATTCCAGTAGATACACTCAATTTTGAGACTTTCTACATCCAATCTAGCACATTGCTTCCAGAAGCTACATTCAGCCAGTACAACGCGGCTGGCGATGATGTTCAGGAACAATTCCTGACGCTTGGTGGTGTGTCTGACTTTGTGCTGCAAGACCTGCTGGAAGCCAATTTTGCTGACATTGAAGCGGGTGATGGTGACAATTTCTTCTCTTTTATGACCGGTGGTGATGGACATTGCGTCACGGTGACACCTGAGTTCTATACTGTGGCTGTTGACGGTATGCCGTTCGTGGAATGGGTGCGATCTCTGGCGGCAGGGGAAACTATCGAAACGGTTGCCTGTACTGATTGCGATACACTGGAAACTGTAGAAGGCGAATAAAAATACATCATCTGTCTATGGGGTAGGGTATTCCTTGCCCCATATACATTTTAGTATTTACTCCCCTAACGCTTCGCGAGCCATTTGCAACTTCAAACGAGTTGATTCGTGGTTGGCATCCAACTTCATGGCCTGCTCAAAAGCGTGAACCGCCGCCTTGTAGTCTTCGACCATCATTAACGCGTCACCGAGGTTACGCCAGAACCAGACATCTTTAGGGTTCAACTGTGCAGCCCGCTCAAACGCATCAGCAGCCTCTTCGTAGTGATGTTGTGAAAGATGCGCTAGTCCAAAGCCATTCCAGGCCCAACCATAGTTGGGGTCAAGTTCCAGCGCCCGTGAGTAACTCTCCACTGATGCAGAGTAGCTGCCGGTACGCCGTTGTGCCAGCCCGCGTCGCGCCCAGGCCATCGCGTTATCTGGCAGTGCACTTACCGCAGCTTCGCTAGCAACCAGCGCATCGGCTTTACGTCCCATGTCCAACAGAATGTCAATAAGATTGTTGTGATACCAGATTACGCTCTGGTCAAATGCCAGTGCGCGCTCATAACTGGCGACAGCCTCTTCGCGACGTTTCAAACTTTCCAGTGTAAGGCCGCGACCGTTCCACGCCCAACTATACTGCGGCTGTAATCCCAATGCCCGATCATAGGCGGCTAAAGCATCGGAATTTCGATTCAGCCTGCGTAAAACTTGCCCCTGTTTTGCCCAGCTTTCGGCGTGCGTTTGATCAAGGATAACTGCCTGTTCCAGCACAGCCAGCGCCTCTTGCGGTTGATTCAACGCCATCAATGCATCGCCCTGGTTATACCAGTGCCACACATCGGTTTTGTCAATTTCGGCGGCGCGCTCGAACGATGCCAGCGCATCTTGATGGCGTTTTAATGCAGAAAGCGCCATACCTCGCCCATTCCATGCCCAGGCATAATGCGGATCAATTTCCGTGGCATTGTCAAAGGCTTTGACGGCTTCTTCATAACGGTTCAAGCGGCGCAGCGCTATTCCGTATTTGCCCCACAGTCCAGCGTGGCGTGGTTCGTTTTCCAGCGCTCTCTGCAGCAAATCAGCCGCCTGTTCGGGCTGACCTGCCGAAAGAAGCTGATCGGCTTGCGTCAAGATGTGATGGGGAGTGCTGGCATCTGGCTCTCCAGCGCGGCGATAGGCTTCGCTGGCGTCGTCTTCACGCCTCAATATTTCCAGCACCTGCCCTTTTTCGCCCCACGCCCACGCGAAATCGGGTTGTAGAAGCGTTGCTTTTTCCAGAGCGTTCAGAGCTTCGTCGTAGCGTTCTAACAGTCGCAAGGCACTGCCCATGCGTGCCCAGCTATTGGCATGATTTTCATTCACTAGAACTGCGCGACGCAGCGTTTCTACCGCCTCATCATAACGTTCTAGCATAATCAACATATTGCCACGGTTGTACCAGTACCACACATCTTCCGGGGAAAGCTCGGCGGCACGGCTATAGCTGGCTAAGGCTTCCTCATACCGTTCCAGACGCTCCAACACGATGCCACAGCCATTGTGTGCCCAGGCATTATCTGGTTGAAGCGTAACCGCACGATGGTAGGTGTTCAATGCCTCTTTATAACGTTTCAAATAGCGCAGTACCTGTCCCTGCTTTGCCCAGCTAAACGCATGTTTGGGATCAACTCGCACCGCTTCCTGTACTGGCTGAAGCGCCTCTTCGTATCGCCCGGCTTCTACCAACGTTTCGGCAAGGTTGTACCAGTACCACACTTCTTTCGGGGCATATCGTACTGCGCGCTTAAACGATAGAATTGCTTCGTTGGTGTCGCCAATGATCTTCAGCGCCAGCCCGCAGCCGTTGTGCGCCCATGCAAACGCGGGGTCAATTTCAGTGGCCTGGCGGTAGGCCTCAACTGCCTCAAGATTTTTTCGCTGCATTCGGTAGATCTGACCACGCTTGCCCCAGCTATTTGCGTGGTGAGGATCTACTTCCAGCGCCCGGGTTAATAAATCAAGCGCGGCATTCATATCGCCAATGCTGTATAGGGTCTCTGCCTGGTTGTACCAGTTCCACACGTCAGAAGGATCGAGTATGGCTGCCTGTTGATGACATTCCAGCGCTTCTGATAGCCGATCCATCCGTTCAAGTACCATGCCCCGGCCTTTCCACGCCCATGCGTAGCGCGGTTGCAATTCCAGTGCGCGGTCATAACAGGCTAAAGCATCGTCATAGCGGCGGAGCAGGC
>CAZBPB010000071.1:4034-7958 GCA_964493565.1 uncultured Pleurocapsa sp.
TGCGCGCCCATGCCCATGCATTTTCCTGCCCCAGAGCGAGGGCGTTGTCATAGGCGACCAGCGCCTCTTCAATACGGCCTAACTCGGTCAACGAATAGGCTTTGTCCATCAATTCATGTGCTGCCAGCGACTGCCCTGTTATTTCCATAATGGGCGCTTCGCCAGTCATCTCACGATAAATGCCTGCAAGCTGGTTCACAATTTCGCCCCATGTTTGCGGGCGGTCATTCGGGTTTTTTTCAAGGCAGGCCAGCACCAGCGCCACCAGCGAAGGTATCAGGGTTGCTCTCACTGCTGGATTAAAGACCGGGCGTTCATTTAAGTGAGCGTGCAGCCACGCGGGTAGGTTTCTCGCTTGAAACACAAAACTACCGGTCAGCATTTCATAGAGCATGCATCCAAACGCGTAAATATCGGAGCGGGTATCCACGTTATTACTACGGCACTGTTCGGGAGATAGGTATGGCGCGGTACCGATGATTGCGCCAAGACGAGTGAGGCGACTATCGTCACGATCTCGCCCCATCGCCATATCCATTGGCGTGATATCTTCCACATCCAATGAACGCACAAGCCCGAAGTCGGTCACTTTGGCGATAGCGTCATGTGTGACTAGAATGTTCGCCGGTTTCAAATCGCGATGAACCAGCCCCGGTACCTGCCCAACGGCATGCTGCATCCCCAATGCGACGTGCAGCCCAAACTGTACTGCCTGAGGATGAGAAACCCGCTTCTGCTCAATCCAGCTTCTCAGATCAGTGCCTAACCCTTCCGGCCCGCTGACATGTTCCAGCATGATATATGGTCGTGTACCGATGCGCTGAACCAACTGCGCCTGCACAATGTGTCGGTGCTTCTCCAACCGTATCCACGTTAGCGCCTCCTGTTCAAAACGGGCGACGGCGCGCTCGTTCTGTAGAAAGCGATTCTGAAAACTTTTCAGGGCTATTGGCTCGCGATCTTCGTGGTCATAACATAGATAGACCACGCCCATTCCGCCCAACAACACTGCCGCTACCTCATAGCGCCCGTTGATGCGATCTCCCTCATGATATTCGCCTGCCAGCAGATCGCTGCTATTTGGCGGGACAACCTCAGCGCGGGTGAGCAGCGAAATTAGAAAACGCTCACGCGATTCCTGATTCTCAAATGATTCAAAGGCGATCGCGCTTTGATCAGCCATTGTGGTCAGTTCAAGCGAGTCTAATACCTGCTCGATGTGCTGTACTTCCTGCTGTGGGGATGGCGCGCCTTGCCAAGCGCCAGCGTCTTCAACTTCGTGCAGCGATTCGACCATGCTCAAATGATCGGGAGACACCATACCTGTATCATCGTCCCCCAGCGTATTTTCGGTACTTGCCCCACGATCTTCGGCAGGAAGATCGGCCACTGCCAGCGCCTCAAACGAGATATTTGGATTACCCTGCGGCGTATCAACACCAAACAAAGTTGAGATTTCTTCGCTCATGGTATTGCGACTGAATGGATCTACCGGCACAGTGTCGGGTTTGGCATTGCGATACAACTTGAATAGGCGGGGCAGGATGCCTTCATGCAACGAGGCAGCCTGCGGATCAGTTTCGCCAAGCTCAGCCACTGCCCACAATGCGACTGCTACATTATGGCGGGAGGCATTTTCCTGAGCGATGGCGATGATCCAGCCGAGGTAGTCGGTGCGGGCACGCTCAGCCAGCCGCCGATTGACCGCATCGCTGGCGTCACTGCGGGCACGTAGATAAGCATTCAAAGTCTTGCCGACGTAGAACACTAGTAAGCGCCCATCTATGCCGAGTGAACGCCCTGCACACAAATCACCAATGGCAAAATTGGTGTTCATGCGTTCAGCCCCTTCAAGTCGCAGCGCTAACCGCCCCAACTTGCGGATTTCGGGGAAGCCATCGCAGGCGAAGAGATCGCGCTCATCCAACGAATGACGTTTGCGCATCAGGGCATCAATACGCCGCTCATTGAAGGACGGTGCTTGCCGCCCTGTCAAAGGAAGATTCATAGACTTCACAACGTTGGCTTGTATGACGATAGAGTACTGATTTTAGCGAATTTTTAGAACATCCGGGTATTCAGCTTATGTAAAAAAGGTAAGATACTGACGGATCACGCAGTAATCTTCAGGAAAATATCATGAAAATCGCCCTTGTCGGCTTTGGCACACGCGGTGACGTGCAGCCGCTTATTGCGCTGGGTAATGGCTTGAAAGCGTCAGGACACGACGTAACTATAGGCGCTGCTTCAGACTTTCAGACGTTGATTGAAAGCGCAGGCTTTGTTTATGCACCGTTTCAAACCAATATGCACGGGCTGATGAACAGCGAGGCGGGCAAAGTCTGGACGGAGGAGAGCCGCAATTCGATAGCAGAAGGCCGTAACATGCGGCGTATGATCGGCGAGGTGGGCGAAACGTTTTCAGATGATCTGCTGGCGGCAATTCAAGATGTTGATCTGGTTGTGAGTGGTCTTACGTCGTTTGGTATGGTGCAAGCGGCCACCGAAAAATCAGGGCAAAAGCATATCCTTGCGCTGTTCGCCCCACTTAATCCGAGTTCAAACCCCGCGGCGACAATGATACCGATGGTTCCCGGCATCAATATCTTCTTAAACAGCCTCTCAGGCAGAATTGCCCAATATTTTACCTACTGGGTGTTTAAGGAGACAGTGAATCAATTTCGCAAGTCTCTAGGTTCAAAACCGCAGACATTCCGCGAATATAGCCGTGAGTTTAACCGGAACACAGTGGTGTTGTACGGCGTTAGCCCACAGGTAATGCCGCATCCAAAAGACTGGGGTGAGCAGCTTCATGTGACCGGCTGCTGGGCGGCCGATACCGAAATTGATTGGCAACCTTCTGCCGCGTTGAGCGATTTCCTAGATGCTGGTGAACCGCCGGTGTATATCGGTTTCGGTAGTATGTCTAACAAGAACCCTGAAGCGACTACCCGGATTATGATTGCGGCGCTGCAGCGGGCAGGCAGGCGGGGGGTCATTCATAGTGGATGGGCGGGCTTACAAAGCACCAGCTTGCCTGACGATATTTTTGTGCTGGACTTTGCCCCGCATGATTGGCTGTTCCCGAAAATGGCGGGCATCGTCCATCATGGTGGCGCAGGCACAACGGCAGCGGCATTATATTCAGGTGTACCTTCCAGCGTAGTTGCTCATATGGCCGATCAGCCGTTCTGGGGACGGCGTATTTATGAATTGGGCGTGGGTGGGAAGCCGCTCCGGCGGCACAAGCTGACCGCCGAAAATCTAGCAGCAGTAATTCACCAGATTACGACAGACGCGCAGATGAAACAAAGGGCACAGGCACTTGCCACAAAATTAAAGCAGGAAAATGGTGTGGCAGAGGCTGTCAGAGTCATTGAAGGTATGATGCAACCCGTCTGACTAGCTTTTCCTAATCTGTTAGCGCATTTGCATTGAATGTGGATGCTGAGATAGTACGTTCGGACTCGCCTTCCTCCGGTGGAGCATGGCGCGCGGTAAAGGCCAGCTTGTCATTTTCGACATGCGTCTCGATGATGTCGTCATTGGCAAAAGCATCTTCAACAATGCGACCACTCAACGGACGAATCAGCAAGCGTTCTACAGCACGACGCAGCGGACGCGCCCCGTGAATTGGATCATGGCCCTGCGCTAGAATCAGTTGTCGCGCCTCATCTGAAAGTTCGAGCGTCAGATGCTGCGATTTCAAGCGTTTGAGCAGGTCTTGCAGATTCAAATCGAGAATTTTGCTAAGCACATCCTGCGTTAGCGGTTTGAACGTCACTACCTCATCAAGACGATTCAAAAATTCAGGGCGGAAATAGCGATTCAGGTAGGCGGTGTAATCTGGCATACGATCAGAGCCGACAAAACCGAGCGGTTTGCTGACCTCTTCAGTGCCGATGTTGCTGGTCATGATGAATA
>CAZBPB010000071.1:7968-12387 GCA_964493565.1 uncultured Pleurocapsa sp.
GAATACTGCATGACGGGCATCAACGGTGCCGCCGTGAGCATCACTTAAACGGCCTTCGTCGAATACTTGCAGAAAAATATCGAACACTTCAGACGCGGCTTTTTCTACTTCGTCCAGCAGTACCACGCTGTAGGGACGGCGGTGCAGCGCATCGGTCAGTTGGCCACCACGATTCGAGTCTTTGTAACCGGGCGGCGCGCCGATTAAGCGAGCGACGGTATGTGCGTCGTGAAATTCTGACATATCGAGGCGGATCATGGCTTCGTCGTCGCCAAACATGAAGTTTGCCAGCGCTCGCGCTAGTTCGGTTTTGCCGACGCCGCTTGGGCCAAGGAACAGGAATACGCCTATTGGTCGGTTGGGGTCATGCAGACCTGCGCGCGCAGTCTTGATGGCTGCTGATACTGTTTGAACGGCGTGATCCTGCCCGATCACCCGCTTTAATAGCTCCGGTTCAAGTTCGGTCAGGCGGCGTTTTTCATCTTTGGTAAGTTCGTTTACCGGGATGCCTGTCCAATCAGACAGGACTGCAGCGACGTTTTCGACGCGCACGTCCATCAGCCGCTCAGGGTCATCCGGCGCAATCGTGCTAATTACTACGCGGGCACAGGCTTCATCCAGCAGATCTATCGCTTTGTCTGGCAGGCGGCGGTCAGTCATATAGCGTACAGACATCCGCACTGCTGCTTCCAATGCTTCAGGGCGAATAGTAACGCCGTGATGATCTTCAAGCCGCTGGCGCTGCCCCGCGAGAATTGTCAGTGAATCTTCTTCAGATGGCTCTTCGATGTCTATGGGACGGAAACGCCGATCTAATGCCGGGTCCTGCGCGATAGCCCGTTGATATTCAGCATGGGTGGTTGCGCCAATACACACGATTTCACCGCGTGCCAGCGCAGGTTTCAGAATATTTGCAGCGTCCAAATTACTGTCAATGGTATCCCCTGCGCCGACGATAGTATGGATTTCGTCAATGAACAGGATGACATTCCCCGCATTTTTAGCTTCTTCAACGATCCCGATCAGCCGTTCTTCAAACTGCCCGCGCAGCGAAGTTCCCGCAACCAGAGTACCGATTTCAACCTGTACCAGCCGCTTATTCAGCAAAGATGGCGGCGCAGAATGATTTTGAATGGCGTATGCCAGCCCTTCAACCACCGCCGTCTTGCCAACGCCAGCATCGCCCAGAAGCAGCGGATTATTCTTCTTGCTGCGGGCTAATGTACGGGCAACGGCGCGAATTTCACGTTCACGGGCAATTGCAGGGCCGATTTTGCCATTTGCAGCCTGCTCCATCAGATCACGACCATATTTGTCGAGCAATGGCGTTGGCGCACGGCTGCCAGGCTTGATCTCAGCGTCGGCATCTACGCCGGGGAAAAATTCTTCAGAGACCAGATCGTCAAAATCTGACGAGTTGAACAGGCTGCTATCATGCAAGGGTATTGATGGCGGAACACCAGCGAGGTCTTTTTCATAGGCTTCATTTAAGAGCTGATTCAGCCATGCGTTAACGTTGAAACCCATTTCTGCCAGCTTGCGTATCGGCAGTCCTTCGCCTTCCTGAAGCATCGCCAGCAGCAGGTGTACTTCTTCTATCTCTTCTACGCCATCACGTTCGGCAAAAAACATGGCAATCGAAAGCACCATGCCCGCGCGCGGCGTTAGCGGTAGTACGGTATCTATACTGCCTTCACCAGAACCTGACTCGCGGCGAATTTCATTGCGTACAACACGCGGGTTTAAGCCCGCGCGCTTGATCAAATTAGCCGTTGCGCCACCTTCTACCTTGGTCATGGCGATGAACAGATGCTCGGTGCCGATGTAATTATGACCTAAGCGCCGTGCTTCTTCAGCCGAGGGGGAAAGCAAAGCGGCACAGCGGGCACGTATCTCTTTTTCGGGGAACTCTGGCGTATTGCTCAAGAGCGCTTTTCCTGACAAATACCATCGTTAGCAGATAAGGATATACCTTCAACTCAAAGTATAACGTGGAGTCGCAAAACTTCTGCCAATGATTGTGGTTCACGGGGAAGGTTTTTCCGGTTTTTGCGACTATGACTTAAAACAGCTTCCCCTATTTGCAACCGTGGATAGGGGAAGCTGGGTTGATTCAATACGAAACGACTACAGCATTAGCCGTTTGGTGGTATCTCGTTGGACGCTGGTTCGGTAGGCGCAGGAGGAGGTGTGGCTGGCGCTACCGGTTCAACCGGCGCAGCGGCGGGTGGTGGCGCGGCAGCGACCGACGCGGCTGCGGGTGCAGCAGGTGGTGGTGCGACCGGTGCGGTGGTTTCTGCTGCTGACTCTGAAGCAGCTTTCTTCAGCGCGTTGTAACGTGTAATCGCCAGCACGAATACAGCTAGACCGGCGATCAGGAGCAGCGCTCCAAGTGTGCTGACAAGGCTGGCGTTGTTAATCATGGCAAAGATAAGGATGCCGGTAATGATCAGAACTGCGCCCGGAATAATACGAACGAAACGCAGTTTTTCCCCGGGATCGCGGAAAAAGAATAACTGTACCAACGCTAGAATACCTTCAACGATAATTCCGAAGCCAAAGATGGATGCCGCTGTGGTGGGTACCATGCTGGCGAACAAAATTCCCAGAAGCACTAACAACCCAATTGCGATGCCAACACCCACACGAATCAGCGCAATAGGGGTAGCTTTCTTCGATTCTTTATGCCGGATAATAGCGATTGCCCGGAGGAGACCATTCACTAACAGGTAGAGCGAACCAACAATTGAAACCACGTTGGCAGCGCTAGGTGGATCGAAAATAATTACTGCACCCATCACGACCAATACAATCCCCTGGATGAGAATAACCCACCACAGGGTTCCCGCTTTCCATGGAGCATTGGCTGCTGCCATATCGAGCGCATCCTGACCGCTAGTTGGTACTTTAAGACCCATGCTGTCATTCCCCTTCAATATATTTGTAAAATCAAACAGAATTGTAGATTATCTTACCACGCCTAAACGCTGCAGGTCATACAATATTACTTTTTCCCATGCGCTGCTGGTCACCACCGGCACAAAGTGGATTCCACGTCGCGTGCTTTCATCGTGCAGTCCATCGCGCCATTCCTGAACGCGCTCCATGTAGCGCTGACGCATCGTTCCATCTACGCTCACTTCCTGTGTTGCGCCAGTTTCTACATCCACCAGACGCAAATCACCCCCCAGCGGTGGTTCTACTTCTTCTGGCGAAAGAACGTGCACGATAGCGACTTCGCAACCCTTTGCTAGAAGCGCGTTTATGCCCTCCAGATAGCCAGAAGGCGAAAACAGGTCGCTGATTAGAATTACAAGGCCGGGGCGTTTTAGGCGCAAAGCCGCATCTTTCAATACCACATTCAAATCAAGAATACCCCGTGCCTGCATTGCCCCGAAGAATTGCAGCAGCCGAGCGCCGTGACCGCGTCCGCGCACTGGCCCAAAAGTATCCAATGACGACGAAAGGGCTGTAACCGTCAGTCGGTCATTAGAAAGGAGCGAAATATAAGAAAGCCCGGCGGCTAGACGGCGCACATACGTAAACTTGTCTGCTTCCGGGGCGTTTTCTTCTTCGCTAAGTGCCTGATTCATGCTGGCGCTGGTATCAATCAGGATGTAGGTTGCGAGGTCTTCTTCGTCTTCAAATACTTTCATCAATGGACGATCCAGCCGCGCATAGATATTCCAATCCAACCGGCGTAAGTCATCTCCGGGCGCGTAATTGCGGTAGTCTGCAAATTCAATACTGGTGCCACGTTTATTAGAGCGTCGTTCGCCTTTAATAGCCCCGGCGCGTACACGGCTTGCCATCAACGTCAATTGTTCTAGTTTTCGCCGCGTTGCTTCATCAAAGAGGGTGGTTTCTGCCATCGAGGTTGAACCTTTTAGGGAGTCAAAAGTTAAAGGTTAAAAGTTGAACATGTTATATGGCATCTGATACACAGGGAGTACGTATCTCGAGTAGTACTCTACTAAAACTTTTGGCTCAGCATGCAACTGCTTCCGATTGTACCGCCAAACTCGCATCTGCCGTTCATCTTTTGCAGATATGAACCGTGATACAATCCGCGAATATGGAGTTTGCCACGACGTGTCATCTAGCTTCATGCGAAAACGATGCTTCTCATTGACAATCATGTTTGTTCTGCTGGGCATTCTACTTGTATTTGCCCCGGCGCAAACGGTCGCTGCCCAGTCCGAAGGGCTGACCCTACAAATCTCACCGGGATTTGACGGCTACTTTCGCGAATACGATTGGCTGCCGGTTCAGATTCAGGTTTCAAACGATGGCGAAGACGTTACCGGGAGATTGGTCATACGCCCCGAAACCAGTGGTGAGGGAATCCCCAACGCTTACAGTGTGCCGGTGACTCTCCCCGGTGGTGCGCGGCAAATTGTTCCTCTATTGATCACCGCT
>CAZBPB010000072.1:0-12371 GCA_964493565.1 uncultured Pleurocapsa sp.
ACAGGTGCGCGGTTCCACGAATGATGCCGCCGTCGTAGTGCGCCTGACCACCGCGCGGCGTGTTGATCACCAGATCGATTTTTCCTGCGCGAATAGCGTCCACAATATTTGGCGAGCCATCGCTAACCTTGTTGATGATTTCTGCGGGAATACCTACGCTTTGTAAATAGGTGCCTGTGCCAATAGTGGCAACCAATTTGAAGCCCATCTGGTGTAGATCGCGGGCAATTTTTGTGACCGCGCCACGATCGTACGGTGTCACGCTGATAAACACAGTGCCTTCTAATGGTAAGCGCGTGTTCGCGGCCATTTCTGCCTTGGCAAAAGCATGCCCGAAGCTGGAAGCGTGCCCCATCACTTCTCCGGTTGAGCGCATTTCCGGGCCTAAGCGCGCATCTACACCGGGAAATTTCTGAAATGGCATTACCGCTTCTTTGACGAAGAATCCATCCACTTTCGGCTCATTCAGAAATTCAAGCCCGGCCAGTGTCTTTCCTGCAGCAATCTCGGCGGCATAACGCGGCAGCGGCTGACCAGTGGCCTTGCTCACAAATGGCGCGGTACGGCTGGCGCGAGGATTCACTTCCAGTACATAGACCTCTTCGTCTTTAATGGCGAACTGAATATTGAACAGTCCCTTTACGCCTAGAGCTTTGCCAATGCGATCGGTGTATTCACGGATAATTTCGACGTGGTAGTAGCTGATTTTGTAAGGCGGTAACACACAGGCAGAATCGCCGCTGTGTACGCCAGCCTCCTCGATATGCTGCATGATGCCGCCAATGGTGACATGCTGCCCATCGCATAGAGCGTCTACGTCTACCTCGAAGGCGTCATCCAAAAACTGATCGATCAACACAGGATGCTCGCTCCACTGAATGTGTTTATTCAGCCATTCATGAAGCATGGCATCATCAAAAACAATCGCCATGCCCCTACCACCCAAGACGTAACTGGGGCGCACAAGAACCGGATACCCTACCTGGTGGGCCGCTTCTATCGCTTCTTGATGATTGTAGGCCATCGCGCCGGGTGGTTGGGGTATCTCCAATGCTTGCATCAGATCATGGAATCGCTCGCGGTCTTCAGCCAGATCAATGGTTTCAACGGAAGTACCCCAGATCGGCGCGCCAGCGTCAGCCAGAGATCGGGCAATATTCAGCGGGGTTTGCCCACCAAACTGCACCAGCACACCATGAGGACGCTCGTTGTCTATGATATTCAACACATCTTCGGTAGTCAGCGGCTCAAAATAAAGCCGATCCGCCGTATCATAGTCAGTGCTCACCGTCTCCGGGTTACAGTTAACCATGATGGTTTCATAGCCAAGTTCCTTGAGCGCAAAGCAGGCATGCACACAACAGTAATCAAACTCAATCCCCTGCCCGATGCGATTTGGCCCACCACCAAGGATGATCACCTTCTTGCGATCCGTGCGTTCGGTTTCATCACCCGGTTCATAGGTGGAATAAAGATACGGTGTGTGCGCTTCAATTTCAGCGGCGCAAGTGTCCACGCGGTAATACGAGGGGATAACGCCTAACGCCTTCCGTCTGGCACGAACCACCATCTCAGTAGTTTTAAGCGGAACCGCCATTTGTGCATCGCTAAATCCAGCACGTTTCAACTGCCAGAAATGGGCGGCGGTCAGGGTTGTAAGCGTACGGCCTTCCAACAAATTGCGCTGAAGCTCGACAATTTGCGTGAGTTCGTCAACAAACCATGGGTCAAAGCCTGTGCTTTTCACTACGGCATCAAGTTCCATGCCATTTTTCAATGCGCTGGCAACCTGAAACAGGCGCTGGGCAGTTGGCACACGTAATGCTTCAGCAGGTGTCTCTTTTACGTTATGCCCAAAGCCAAGGATACCAATGTCTAATGAGCGAATACCTTTTTGCAGCGCTTCCTGAAAAGTGCGGCCTATCGCCATGACCTCGCCAATGGCCTTCATTTGCGGGCCTAAAGTGCTGTCTGCGCCGGGAAATTTTGCGAAATCCCAGCGTGGTATTTTGACTACCACATAGTCAAGCGAAGGTTCGAAACTGGCAGGCGTAACCCGCGTGATGTCGTTAGGGATTTCATCTAACCGGTAGCCTACTGCCAACAATGCTGCAATCTTGGCAATCGGGAAACCTGTCGCTTTACTTGCCAGCGCCGATGAGCGCGAAACGCGCGGGTTCATCTCGATCACGAACACGCGGCCATCAGCAGGGTTCACTGCAAACTGCACGTTTGCGCCGCCTGTCGCCAGCCCGACACGATCCAGCACCGCGCGCGCCATATTCCGCAGGCGTTGAAGCTCTTTATCGGTCAGAGTTTGGGCGGGTGCTACGGTGATACTGTCGCCGGTATGCACGCCCATCGGATCAATATTCTCAATGCTGCACACCACCACAAAGTTGCCGCTGGTATCACGCATCACCTCGAGTTCGTATTCTTTCCAGCCGATCACGCTCATCTCGATCAGCACCTGCCCAACCGGACTGAGCTTCAAACCTCGTTCGGCAATCACCTGCATTTCATCAGGATTATGCGCGATTCCGCCGCCGGAGCCGCCAAGCGTGAAGGAAGGGCGGATGAGCGCTGGATAGCCTACATGTTCCGCCGCCGCTAATGCCTCGTCAATCGTCGAGGCGATTTCGCTAGGCGGGCATTCCAACCCGATTTCAATCATCGCCTGTTTGAACAGTTGGCGATCTTCAGCCAGATCAATGCTGGGTAGGGATGCGCCGATCAGTTCAACACCATGCCGTTCCAGCGCGCCGTTTTCGGCCAGCGCCTTAGACAGATTCAGCGCAGTTTGCCCGCCAACCGTTGGCAGCAGGGCATCTGGTTTTTCCAACGCGATGATGCGTTCGCAGATTTCAGGTGTGAGCGGCTCAACATAGGTGGCATCGGCAAATTCAGGGTCGGTCATGATAGTAGCGGGGTTGGAATTGACCAGCACCACGCGGTAGCCCTCGCGGCGCAGCACTTTGCAGGCCTGCACACCGCTGTAGTCAAATTCGCTGCCCTGACCGATGACGATGGGGCCAGAGCCGATGATCATGATGGTATGGATATCTGTTCGTTTGGGCATATTATGCAATACTACCTTCAGCACGTGGCGTTTCCTGCTTCACTCTGCACACAAACTCATCGAACAAATACAGCGAGTCGTGGGGGCCGGGCGAGGCTTCCGGGTGATATTGCACGCTAAACGCGCCAAGTTCAACGTGGCGCAGGCCTTCAATCGTGTTGTCGTTCAGGTTGATATGGGTCACTTCTGCGCCGTGCAAACTGCTGTTCGCGGTCACAGCGAAACCGTGATTATGGGCGCTGATCTCCACAATACCAGTCAGCAGATTTTTCACGGGCTGGTTGCCGCCGCGATGCCCGAAGCGCATTTTTTCAGTTTCGCCGCCTAACGCCAGCGCCAGAATTTGATGACCGAGGCAAATACCAAAAATAGGCGTCTTGCCAAGCAGATCACGCACATTCTCGATCATATAAGTAACCGCAGCAGGATCGCCGGGGCCGTTGCTCAAGAATACGCCAGCAGGGTTCATAGCCAGCACGTCTTGGGCAGAGGTTCCCGCAGGGATGACTTTCACGCGCAAGCCGCGGTCGGTTAGCATTTTGAGGATATTACGCTTGATGCCAGTATCGTAGGCGACGATTAGGGGGCCGTTCATGTCGTACTGATGGGCTTTATACCACGCCGGATCGCTGGTTTCAGACCAGTTATATGCTTCTTCAATAGTGACTTCATCCACTAGATTTGCGCCGGACATATCTGGCGCGTTCAGAGCTTCCTGCACAAGCGCCGCCGTATCCAGCGCCGCCTCACCGTGGGCGATGGCCGCGCGCATCACGCCGCGGGTGCGTAAATGCCGCACCAGTTGGCGGGTGGCAACTTCAGAAATGCCGATCACATTTTGTTCGCGCAGGTAGCCATCCAGATCGCGCTGACTGCGCCAATTGCTAACTCTCGTGCTTAGCGAGCGCACGACAAAACCAGATACCCAAACGCGATCAGACTCAACATCTTCAGGGTTGATGCCGGTGTTGCCAATATGGGGTACGGTCATGGTCACAATCTGCCGATGGTATGACGGATCGGTCAGAATTTCCTGATAACCGGTCATTGAGGTATTGAAGACAATTTCGCCAGTTTGCACACCCTGCGCGCCAAAGCCTTCGCCGGTGTAAATACTGCCGTCTTCCAGCGCTAATGCTGCCTGCATAAATAAGCCCTCACCCTACCCTCTCCTTCATGGAGGGGTTTCCCCTAGCCGACTAAACTGGTTCAGTTGAACGTTTAGAAATTTACCACTAGAAACAGGGGCGCAAATGCGCTTTTGCCCCTGCTAGCTGCGATAGCTGCCATTGATGGAGACGTAATCATGGCTGAGATCGCAGGTATAAACGATTGCTTCGCCTGTTCCCTGCCCAACTTCTAATTGAGCGTATACTTCTGGCGATTTCACAATTGCAGTTGCCAATTCTTCGCTATATTGCGTCGGCATTTCGTTTTCAAACAGCAGTAGATCATCAGAGAGCGTTTCGCCCGCTGCAATCCGCAATTTTACGCTGGCAGCGCCAAAACTTACGCCAGAGCGCCCTGCTGCGGCCACAATTCGCCCCCAGTTCGCATCGCCACCATAAAATGCTGTCTTGACCAATGGAGAGGTGGCAATCGCATTCGCAATCTGTTTTGCAGCAGCATCGTTGGCTGCACCTTTGATATGTAGGGTGATGAACTTAGTTGCGCCTTCGCCATCCCGTACAATCGCCTGTGCCAGCGTACGGCATACTTTGAGCAGCGCATCTGCAAACTGCGCCTCAAAATTAGGGGCAATGCTCACGCCAGAAGCGCCGTTCGCCAGCAGCAGCAGCGTATCATTTGTGCTCATATCGCCATCTACTACAATGCGATTGAAAGTTGGCTCCACCGCCTGTTTCAGCAGCCGATCTATTTGTTCAGGCGAAAGTACCGCATCGGTCACCACTGCGCTGAGCAAAGTTGCCATATTCGGGGCGATCATGCCTGCGCCTTTAGCAATACCGGTCAGCGTAACTTTCCCGTTCGGTGTATCGAAAGATTCTGTCGCCAGCTTGGGGCGGGTATCGGTGGTCATAATCCCGCGTGAGGCTGCATCCCAATCCTGACCCAACGTGTTAGCCCCAAGTTCAATACCGTGAGCAATCTTCTGCATCGGCAGATGCGTGCCGATAACTCCGGTAGACATCACCAGCACCTGCGAGGACTCTAGGTTCAGCGCTTTCGCCGCTAGCTGAGCCATTTCACGGGCGTTCGCCAACCCCTGCTCGCCCGTACAGGCATTCGCACATTTCGTATTGACGACCACTGCGCGGATGTCATCATTATTCGAGGTAAGTTGTTGAATATCGAACAGCACCGGCGCAGCTTTCATCAAGTTGGTGGTGAACACACCGGCTGCGGCACATGGCTTATCACTGAAAATGAGTGCCATATCCAGTGCGCCATTGGCCTTCAAACCTGCATGCACGCCGGAAACGCTGAATCCGGAAACGCTAGCCATTCGTTTGCTCTCCTTGTTCGGCCAAAATCGCCGTCAACGCCTCCACCAAAGTATCAACCTGCGGCTTGTCTACAATCAACGGCGGCACAAAGCGAATGATATTGGTGCCGGCATTTACCATCAATAAGCCATGTTCATAGCCCGCTTCGATAACAGGCGAAACATCTACGCTTAATTCAAGGCCAATCATCAAACCGCGTCCACGCACTTCTACAATCAGCGGGCTGTTAATTTCGGACAACCGATCCATCAGATAGCTGCCTACTTCGGTTACGTGCGCCAGAAATTCCGGTTGGCTGATACGATCTACCACGTAGCAGGCTACAGAATTGACGAATGGCCCACCGCCAAAAGTGGTGCCATGATCTCCGGGGTGAATGTGCGATGCTACCTTTTCGGTGATCAGGATAGCGCCCGCAGGCAATCCACCTGCAAGCGGCTTAGCGAGAGTCATGATGTCCGGAGTTACGCCCGAATGCTCATAAGCCCAAAGCGTCCCAGTACGCCCTAATCCACACTGAATTTCATCAAAAATGAGCAGCGCACTATGCTGATCGCAGAGACGGCGCAGCGCCTGCAAAAATTCAGTAGAAGCAGTGTGAATGCCGCCTTCTCCCTGAACCGGTTCAATAAATACTGCGCAAGTACGCGCATCAATTGCAGCCTCAGCGGCGGCAATATCATTGAACTCAACAATCTCAACGTCTGGCAGCAGCGGTTGGAAGGGTGCCTGATATTTTTCTTTTGGCGTCAGCGCCAGCGAACCCATTGTGCGCCCGTGAAAAGCATGGGAAAAAGCCACGATCTTTGTCTTTGCGCGCAAATTTAATAGCGCCTTCATTCGCTTCAGTGCCGCTGTTGCTCAAAAATACGCGGTCGGCAAACGACTTCTCAACTAACATCGCGGCCAATTCCGCCTGCGGTGCGGTGTAATATAAATTACTGGTATGGATTAATCCGCCTGCGGCTTCTTGCAACGCATGGCTCAAGCCGGGATCGGCATAGCCCAGCGCATTTACGGCAATACCTGCTACCCAATCGGTATAAGCATTGCCATGACTGTCAAACAGAGTTACGCCCTTTCCGTGAGTAAGCACGAAAGGCGGTCGTTTATAAGACTGCACCAGATGATCCTGCTCTAGCTCAATAATCGGGTCTGCGGTCATCACCCCTACCTATTCACCTTTCATGTAGATTCGATAAGAACAGCTGACAAATTTCAGTTTTCCGGCACCGTGAGAAGGCCAGCTTTTGCTGCCAGATTCGCTATGCGGATGACTTCTGCCCACGAAAGCTGTTTTTCAACATTTTCACGCGATCCAGAACCGCCATCAATCCAGCCGTTGGAAGCCTCATAGCGGATAGTCGCCAGCACCCAGCCAAGTAGTTTTCCGGCTACGCCATGATCTAACCGGCCGGAAAGCAGCACATGGCGGGCAATTTTCCGGCTGTATTCTGCCCGCTTCACCAGCGCGTTATACATCAGATGGAACAACTCGTGGCAGTTGGCGCAAAGCTGGATTGTCACCTTATTTTCGCCATGAGCCGCAACATCCCAAAGGTGATGCCGGTGGGATGAAGGATAGCCGCAAGCCGAACAGGGTGTAGAGCGCTCCAGATATGTTGGGCGGCGGCGCTGCTTGATCCGCCGGTACTCCTGCAAGCGATAAAAATCTATCCAGTATTCTAAAAGTTCGCGGCGATTCTCTGCGTCTGGCTGCGATTGAAACACGATCTCAAAGGTTTGGACAATCTCATCGGCTTGCGATTCCGGGTAAAGATCGTGAACGATCTTCTCTAATTTCTCCAGCAACTCGGTTTGGCTTGACATTCTTCCCAATCCGTTCACTCGTTTATGGAGTGAATACCGTACCACCCCGTGCCATCAGGCCATCCAGATCGGTGATCACAGCCTGTTTTACGCCATCTTCCAGCGCGTGCAGCGCGGTGCGTACTTTGGGGATCATGCCCCCAAAGATTGCGCCGCTGGCGATCATGGCCTCAGTTTTTGCGGGTGTTAAATGCGACAGCACCGCACCCTCTAGCAGCACACCCGGCACATTAGAAAGAAAGACCAATTGTGCCGCATCCAGCGCGCCGCCAATTGCCCCGGCGACATGATCCGCATTTACGTTGTAGTTATGGTTTTCACCAATACAAATCGGCGCGATAACGGGTGTGATATGTCGCGCCAATAGATCGAGAAGTATATCGCCACGCACACCGGCCACTACGCCGGTGAAGCCCATGTCCTGCCCCGGCATCTGTATTTTTTCGCCGCGCACCAGCCCCAGATCTACACCAGACATGCCCAACGCCTCCACGCCGTTATTCACTAGCGTTCGCGTCAGTCGCTTATTAACCGTGCCGCATAACACCATTTCCACCAGTTGCAGCGATGCAGCATCGGTGATGCGGATGCCATCCACATATTTCGGATCAATGCCCATTTGTGCTTGCAGCGCTGAAATTTCCTTACCGCCGCCATGCACGATGACAACAGGCGCGTTGAAGGTACGAATAACCGTCGCAAATTGCGCCAGATATTCAGCATCATCCAGCTCATGCCCACTTATCTTAATGACGATTGGTGCAGTCATTGTGCGTCTTTCTATAACAGTGCCGTAAATTCGGGAAAGCCAGACATCAGGTTAAAACACTGTACCGCCTGTCCCGAAGCGCCCTTGCGTAAGTTATCGGTCACGCTGGTGATATGCAGATGTTTTTCGGTAACTGGCGTCAGGCTGATAGCCGCGCCATTGGTGCGAACAACGTGCTTCAGGTTTGCATGCTGTCCGGGCGGTAGTATCTTTACAAGCGGTTCATTCTGGTAGGTTTCTTCGTACAGCGACTGGGCATCGGCGCTGTTCAAATTCCCATTCAACTGCACATAAATGCTCGCCATCAAGCCGCGATCTACCGGCAGCAGATGCGGGGTAAAAATCAGCATCCCGGAATCTGGCTCAATTTTGCGCATTTCCTGCTCAATTTCGCCAACATGGCGATGTGAGCGCCCCACGCTGTATGGAGAAAAGTTACTGTACACTTCCACAAATTGCAGATTCGGCTTCGGCTCACGCCCCGCCCCGGACACACCGGACTTAGCATCTACGATGATGGGCTGATCTTTCTTCAAAACGTGCGCTGCTAGCAGTGGATAGATTCCTAGCAGCGTAGTCGTGGGGTAACATCCGGGGGCAGCCACATATTGAGCATTTGAAATATTAGCGCGATTGATTTCCGGTAAGCCATAGGGCGCAGGCAGTAGTTCAGGATGCGGATGATCATGCCCATACCACTTCTTGTAGCTTTCGGGCGTGTCCAGCCGCAGATCGGCAGAAAGATCGACAACCTTTGCGCCGGCTTCCAATGCTCTGGCAGCCGTTTTTGCAGAGACACCATGCGGCAGCGCCAGAAAAACCACATCTACAGATGATGGATCCGCTTCTTCTGAGGGAACATAGCTTAGATTGGTGAATTGAATAGGCTGCCCCGCGTAAGTATTTGAGGTCGCAAATACCAGATCAACATACGGATGTTCTGCCAGTATCTCGATCAAGTCTTGCCCGGCATAGCCAGACGCGCCGTAAACCCCCACTCGTAATTTCGAAAACGCCATTGTCAAATCCTCAAATAAAAATCCCCCGCCTCATTTGAGGTCAGGGGATTTGCTGTTCAGATCGGCGGGACAAGCCACCGCCACCGCTAACGCAAAAATCCCGAACTGACCTCATTGGTCATCGGACGACGGCTGCGACGACGGCGCGGAATAGCATTGAAGAACATTTTCTGCGTGTTGTCCCGTAAATATTCGTCCCATAGTGTACGGAGATTGCTAAGGGTTGTCAATCTTCAATCAAGAAATCTTGACGCTGTATGATCGCGCCTTTACTATCATCGAGTCTATAGAGGCTGTTACATGATTGAAGTCAAGTCACTAAGCCGGTATTACGGCGATTTTCTCGCAGTAGACCAGCTTTCATTCAAAGCCAAACAAGGCGAAATTCTAGGCCTGTTGGGGCCAAACGGCGCAGGGAAAACCACCACCATGCGCATGCTAACCGGATACCTTCCTCCCAGCAGCGGAACCGCGCTGATTGGTGATCACGATATTGTCAATGACTCGGTAGAGGCGCGGAAGCATATTGGCTATTTACCGGAACGCGTTCCGATATACCCCGATATGACTGTACGAGGGTATGTATTGTTCTGGGCGCAGCTTCGTGGGACGAAGAATGCAAAATCACGAACGGACACAGTCCTCAGACAATTCGATCTGTATACGCGCAAAGACAAACTGGTACGCCATTTATCGAAAGGCATGCGGCAAAGGTTAGGACTTGCGCAGGCATTGGTACACGAACCGCCCGTACTGATTCTAGACGAGCCAACTATTGGCATTGACCCGCAGCAGGTTATAGAAGTGCGTGACGTGATTCGTGAACTTGGCAAACAGCACACAATACTATTGAGCACCCATATTTTGAGTGAAGCTGAAGAACTATGTCACCGCGTACTGATTGTCAATCAAGGCAGAATCGTGGCGCAGGGTACCCCACAACAGCTTCAAAAGGAGATGCATTCGGTTCAGTATTACGTGCAAGTAGGAGGCGGAAAAGCCACGAAAGTGCGCGAATTGCTGCAATCTGTTCCCGGTGTGGCTGAAGTCTCCCCTGAAAACGAGGGTTTCCTTGTACGGGCTTCAGCAAATGAAGATTTACGCGCTGCCCTCTCAACCAGTATCGTAAATGCAGGGTATACCGTTCTAGAAATTCACCAACGTCGAAGTTCACTTGAAGACATTTTTATAGAAGCTATAAAAACTTCGCCCGCCGCCGAAACCACTAAGAAGGCGAAGCGCTAATGGGAACAGTGACCATTTTTCGCCGCGAGGTGGGCAGCTATTTCACCTCTCCTTTTGCTTATTTCATTGCTGCTGGCTTTCTACTTTTTTGTGGCATCTTGTTCGCCCGCGATTTTCAGGATGCAGCCACGCAAACCATTCCGATCAATCCTGCTTTCATCCCTATTGTGATCTCGTTTCTAATGGTGTTTTTCGCGCCATTGCTAACTATGCGCTTGATTGCTGAAGAAAAGCGCGAAGGCACGATGGAACTGCTGCTCACATCGCCTGCCAGCGAAGGCAGCATCATCTTAGGCAAATTCTTCAGCGCGTGGTTCTACTACACGATGCTGATTCTGCTGACACTTACTTATCAACTGGTGCTGCTGGCTTATGCCCCGCCTGATCTGGGACATACGTTTCTGGCATATTTAGGGGTGTGGTTATATGGCGGCGCAATGATCGCTATTGGCCTGTTCTTTTCTTCGCTTACCGAAAACCAAATCGTATCCGCTTTTCTTTCGATGGTGACACTGCTAATCCTGTATATTGGTGATGCCGCCGGTCAGGTCATCGGTAACATTGACGTTGCCCGGGTTATACGAAGTTTGTCTTTACAGGGGCATTTTTCCACCTCGTTTCAAGTCGGCATCTTACGCGCAGAGGATGTCGCATTTTTCGCGGGAATTATCGTATTGATGCTGTATCTCTCTATCCGCGTGGTTGAAGCGCAGAGGTGGCGATAATGCATAAGGGCATCGTCGTCACACGCGGACGATTGGCTCAAATAGCCAGTATTATCGGTATCGGCGGAATCGTCATCGGGCTGATCGGCTTAATCTGGCGAAGCGGCACCATCGCAAATTATGCGACGATTGCGCTAGGTATAGGGATTGCCGGTATTGCAGCCTGGGCGATACTTACACCACGTGAATTTGCAGATACAGTAACTGGCAAAAAAGTACGCAAGAGCACTATCACTATTGTTTCTGCACTGCTGTTAGTTGGGATCGTAGCACTTGCCTATCTACTCTTAGCAGAAGCCTCGATAACGCTCGATGTTACACAAAACCGTAATTTCACGTTGAGTAGTGAGACCAAACAACTTCTCACCCGGGTATCGCGCCCTATCCAGCTCACTGGTTTTTATACTGCCCGAAATCTGCGTGACCGTGAGGTGGACGACCAATTTTTCAGACAATATGCCGTCGAATCAGATGGGATGGTTAGTATTCAGTATATTGACCCTGAAGAAAACCCGGCCATGGCGAATGCATATGGCGTCAGTTTTGATGGTCAATTGTTCATCTCATATCTCGATGCTGAGGGGAATGTTGATTTCTCAACATTGGCGCGCGTGCCGCGTGGCATCAATCAAGAGCGCGACATCACACAGGCGATTTCACGCCTCCTGATGGCTGGCTCAATCAAGGTTTATTTTGAAACTGGACTGGGCGAACGCGACACTTTAGACAGCGGCGCTGAAGGCTTGACCGGGGTGAACAACGGCATTCAAGAAAGCGGCATGATAACTGCGCCGCTGAATCTTGAAGAAATTGCCGCGAGCGGCGGTGACATCCCCTCGGATGCAGCTGCCGTCATCTTTGCACGGCCACTACGTGACCTGACGCAGGATGAAATTGAGGTGGTAGACCGCTACCTTGCCAGAGGTGGTTCACTGCTGATCTTGTCCGATGTACTTTTTACCGACGATGCCTTTCTCAAGGAAGATGGCGCATGGCATCCGCGCATTGGATGCCGCCGTGGTTGATCCTGATGCCAGTGGACAAAGCCCGCTGGATGTGATCAGCGCGGCAGTGTTTACCGATACTGACATCGGCGAACGGCTCGATCCGTCTGCTGGCACGCCTACGCTTTTCCGTCTGGCGCGGCCTGTTGAAGTGAATCTGACCAACGCGCCAGCAAACGTCGCCAACGGGCGCGTGATCATGACGACAGCCTATGGCTATGGAGAAACCGAT
>CAZBPB010000073.1:0-11030 GCA_964493565.1 uncultured Pleurocapsa sp.
GCACTGGGCGCAGTCCCCGGTTGGCCGGGGGCGGATGTGTATCCCTCGCAGCCGATGGTCAGCCAGACGCGCGCAGTTCTGGAAGCGTATCAGGCCAATGGGGGCGTGTTTGAAGAAGTGGTGTTCGCGGAATGCGGACATACGCCCTATATCGAAAAGCCGGAAGATTTCAATCGGCTGTTCCACGCACATTTAGGGAAAGCGTAAGGCAAAAACGGGCAAGGCACGGGTTGTACACATGTAATTTCGCGCTCTGTGCTAATCTAAACGTCGTCTCATAAGTAGTAGCGACGGGCATCGAAGACAGATGGCAAATTCAGTGTTTACCGGAGAGTTTGACCAGCTTGACCGGGCAATTTTGGAGGAATTACAGATCAACGGGCGAATCACGGTTGCGGATTTAGGGCGGAAGATTCATCTTTCGCCGCCTGCAGTCTACCAGCGTATCAAGCGTATGGAGCGCGCGGGCTTAATCCGGGGCTATACGGTGGAGATTGATCAGGAGATGGCAGGCTATCACTTGCTGTGCTTTATTCGCCTGACGCTGCATCCCCACAGTCGTGAGCTGCTAGACAGCCTGCAGGCACGCATCGCACAGCTTGCCGAAGTGGTGGAGTGCTATCACACCGCGGGTAGTTACGATGTGCTGCTCAAAGTGCTGGTAGCCGATCACCGCACGCTAGATCAGCTGGTCAAAAATGAGTTGATGACCACGCCGGAGATTACACGGGTTGAAACCGATGTGGCCTTGAGCGTTATGAAATCAACAACCGCTATCAAACTGGTGTAACGAATATGCGCGGTTGGTCTTTGAGATGGGGCGAATAGCGATGTATGTAGGGGATTATCTGGGGCGGCGCGCCCTGTACACGCCAGATCATCAGGCAGTGGTGGATGCGGGAAAAATACCGCATCGCGCGTTCACGTACAGCGAATTGAATGCGCGCGCCAATCGCCTTGCTAACTACCTGCAAAATGGCGCGGGGCTGGTCAAAGGGGATCGTGTCGCCATTCTGGCGCACAACGGCGTTGAATTTTTAGACACTTTCTTCGCCTGTGGCAAAGTCGGCGCGATCATGGTCGGCTTAAACTGGCGGTTACACTGGCGCGAACTGGTAGACCTGATCGAACGCACGCAGCCACGTGTGTTGATCTATTCCGACGAGTTCAAAACAGCAATAGCGCAAATCGTCAGTGAAACCCGTATCATTGAGCATTTGCTACACATCGAAGGCGACGGCGTTTCCGGCAGCCGTTACTTCGAGAAAACGCTCAACGATTCCGTGCCAGTGCCGGTGTTTAATGAGTCAGTCACCGAAGAAGATATCGCCTGCCTAATCTTCACGGGCGGCACCAGCGGCATGCCAAAGGGCGCACAGATCAGCCACCGGATGATCGCATGGAACACCCTCAACACGATTATCCACGACCTGCAGCACGGCGATATTACCGTTAACACTTTTCCGTTATTCCATACGGGCGGTTTACTGGTTTATACCACACCGCTGTTGATTTTAGGCGGCACTGTAGTGCTGGTACGCAAGTTTGATCCCGAGCAGGTCTTAAAGCTGCTGGAAGACTACTCGGCTACGGTGTATGCAGGCGTGCCTACCACCTATCAGATGATGACTAGCGCGCCAAACTGGGCGGGTGCCGATCTGAGCAATCTACGATTTTGCACCAGCGGCGGCGCGCCTTTACCGGTACCGCTGGTTGAACAGTTTTTACGTGAAAAGGGCGTGGTGTTCAAGCAGGGGTTCGGCATGTCCGAGTTCGGGCCGGGGGTATTCGCGCTGGCACCGGAAGATTCGATCCGTAAAGCGGGCAGCATTGGCCGCCCGAATTTCTTTGTGGATGCGCGAGTCGTGGACGCTGACAACCAGCCGCTACTACCGGGGCAGATCGGTGAACTGGTGCTGCGCGGCCCATCACGCTGTTCGGGCTACTTTAATGATGGAGAAGCCAGCACTGCTGCGGTTGATAGTGATGGCTGGTTCCATACCGGCGACCTTGCCATGAGAGATGAGCAGCAGTATTACACCATCGTAGACCGCAAAAAGGATATGTTCATCAGCGGCGGCGAAAACATCTATCCAACCGAGATCGAGCATGTGATCTACAAGCATCCGTCTGTAGAAATGTGCGCGGTAATCGGTATTGCCGATAGCAAATGGGGCGAAGTTGGCAAAGCGTTCGTGGTGGTGCGCTCAGGGCACAGCTTGAGCGAAGATGAACTGCGGGCGCATATGCAGCACTATCTGGCGGGCTACAAAGTGCCGCGGGATATCGAATTCCGTCGAGAACTGCCAATCTCTGCCGCCGGGAAAATACTCAAGCGCACATTAATGGGCGAATCGGAAAATCAGGCGGAGCGACAGATATGACCCTGACCATTGGCGACAAGGCCAGCCGCACTCGCACCATTACCGAAGAAGACGTACGCCTGTTCGCTCAGGTTTCTGGCGACGATAACTCGGTACACCTTGATGAAGCTTACGCCGCAACGACGGTGTTCAAGCGGCGGATCGCACATGGCATGCTCACCACCAGCGTAATTTCAGCCATTCTGGGCAACGACCTGCCCGGTTTAGGCACGATTTACCTGAGCCAGAGCGTGCGTTTCAAGGCGCCGGTGTTCATCGGCGACACAATTACGGCAACCGTTGAAATGACTAATTATCGGGAAGACAAACGGATTGCCACCTTCAGCACCACCGTCACCAACGGCGACGGCGTGCTGGTTCTTGAGGGTGAAGCAGTGGTTATCGCGCCGGCAACGCCGTGAGCCGCTTTCGCTGTGTTTATATAGACATAGATTTACGAGGAGAGAAAGACAAGATGTTACGCAAGTTGATGCTTTTGCTCGTAGTATTGGCGGTTGTTGCTCTGGGAGCAGTTTCCATCGTTTCGGCACAGGAAGGCGAGCCACTGCGTGTTGGCCTTCTGGTCGATCAATCTGGCCCGCTTACCATTTATGGTTATGAACTGGAACACGGTTTCAAACTCGGTCTGCTGTATGCCGCGGGCATTGACCCCGCAGAATATGCCAGCATTGATGAAGCATTAGCTGCCGTGCAAATTGCCGGTCGCCCGGTTGAAGTGATCGTGCGCGATAATGCGAGCAATGCCGACACCGCCGCTACGCAGGCGCGCGAGCTGATCGAACAGGAAGGCGTGGAAGTGCTGGTTGGCGCGCCAAGCTCTGGCGTGATGACCGGTGTTCAGCAGGTGGCGCTGGATAGCGATGTGCTGCTGCTGGCCGCTCCGGCTGCTTCCCCGGCCATCACCGGCGCAAACTGGAATCCGAATACTTTCCGTATTTGCCGCAACACCTTCCAGGATTTCCTCGCCTTCGCGCCGTATGCGAACGAAGAACTGGGCAACAAGTTCGTGATTCTGGCGATTGACAACGACTTTGGTCGTGCCAGCGCGGCTGCAGCAGGCGTTCTTGCCAGCGCAGGAATTGAATTTGTCAGCGAACCGATTTACGCGCCGCTGGAAACCACCGACTTCACCCAGTATCTACAGCAGGTTTTGCAAAGCGATGCCGATGCTGTACTGCCGATCTGGGCGGGTGACGGTTCGGTAACTCTGTTCCAGCAAATTGAGGAACTGGGCGTGCAGGATCAGATGGCTGTGGTTTCGGCCTTCAACTCAAATGACATTGTTGCGGTGAGCGATCCTAGCAATATCGGCAACATTTCATGGATCGTGTATCACTACTCATTCCCTCAGAACGAAATCAACGACTGGATGGTTGAACAGAGCCGCGCGCTGTACGACGAAAATCCTGACCTGTTCACCGAATGCAGCTTTGCCACCGCACAGGCAATGGTTCAGGCACTGACCGAAACCGGCGGCGATACCCTGCCGGAAAGCCTGATCCCGGTTCTGGAAGGTATGGTATTTGAAGGCCCGAAGGGCACTTATGCCATTCGCCCGTCCGATCATCAGACACTGGTGCCGATGTACATTGCCCGTCTGGATAATCTGGACGACCCGGATCAGCAGTTCTATGAACTGCTGTCTGAAGTGCCCGCCTACCAGATCATCCCGCCGATCCTGCTGGCTGAAGACGTAGCCGCAGAACGCATTCCGTTGGATGAAGCATTTAACGCCGAAGTCGCGGCGATGGGCGAGCAGTAATTTGCCCTCACCCGGCACCCTGCCTTCAGAGAGCGGGGTACTGGTAAATACGCTTTTTTAGGGGCAAGACATGTCTTGCCCCTATGATGATATTCAGGCTGAAACTTTGTAGAGATACTTCTATTTATGACCGACATCATTCTTGAAGCACGGGGGCTGCGTAAAGCCTTTGGCGGGTTGGTTGCCGTAGAGGATGTGAGCTTCGGCGTAACCGCCGGAGCGATGCACGCCATTATCGGCCCGAACGGGGCGGGCAAGACCACGTTGTTTAATCTGCTAAGCGGGCGTTAAAAGCCGACCAGTGGCAGCGTGATCTATAAAGGCCAGGATATTAGCCGCGTGCCGGTATTCAAACGCGCGCAAATGGGTATCGGGCGTTCGTTTCAGATCACCAATATTTTTCCTCACTTAACCGTATTTGAAAACGCGCGTCTTGCCGCCCAAGCGCATGGTAAAGACAGTTTCAAGTTTTTGCGACGCACAGAATCTTTTCACACTTACGAAAAACGCGCGGCAGTCGTTCTGGAAATTACCGGGCTATCAAATGCGGCGAATCAGCTTGCCAGTGCTTTGCCTCACGGTGGCAAGCGCAAGCTGGAACTGGCAATGATCCTTGCGCCCGATCCTGAAATTATGCTGCTCGATGAACCTACGGCGGGCATGGCTTCCGAGCAGGTGCCAGAGTTGATGCAGGTGATTGACAATATACGCCAGCAGGGCGGCAAAACCATTGTGATGGTTGAACACAATATGTCGGTGGTCATGAGTATTTCTGACAGGATCACGGTCATGCATCACGGGCTTCTGCTGGCAGAAGGCACGCCGCTGGAAATTTCCGCGAATAAGACCGTTCAAGAAGTGTATCTGGGCGAGCTTTACGATTTACCTACGACGGACAATGTATGAGCGAAAGCATTCTGGAAGTACAGGGTATTCACACCTTTATCGGTGGTTTTCACATTCTTGAAGGCGTGACGGTAAGCGTGCCTGTTGGCGCAATTACCGTGCTGCTGGGGCGCAACGGCGCAGGCAAAACCACCACCTTACGCAGCATTATGGGGATTACTCCACCCAGCGAAGGCAGTATCACGTTCAACGGCACAAAGATTAGCGGCAAAAGTTCAAATGTGATCGCCCAGATGGGCATCGGCTTTGTTCCTGAACATCGCGCCATCTTCAGAGAGTTGACGGTACATGAAAACTTGAGAGTTGCCGAGCGTAAACGCGGCGATCTGGCACGTAAAAGTGACTTTATTTTTGAGTTATTTCCCGATCTGAAACGATTGATTTCGCTTCCCGGCGGCAGCCTATCCGGCGGACAGCAGCAAATGCTGGCTGTAGCGCGGGCGCTGGTGCCGGATAACCGCCTGCTGTTAATTGATGAACCGAGCGAAGGTCTTGCGCCGGTGATCATCGAGCACATGATGCGGGCAATTGAGCGCTTATCGGCAGATGTTTCGGTGCTGCTGGTAGAACAAAACTTCCGTGTTGCCAGTAAACTGGCACAAAACTACGTGATTATCGAAGAAGGGCACAGCCCGGCACGCGGCAGCATAAGCGATCTGATGCAGGACGAGGCGCTGATACAACGTTATCTGGGGGTGGCATGAGGTCGTATCGTAATTCGTGGATAACGGTTGCAATGCTTTTTGCCATACTGCTTGTGCTGGCTTTGCTGAGCGCAAACAGCCTTGGCAGCTTCGGTATTACGATTCTTTCAGGCTTGTTCCAGGGAATGCTGCTTTTTCTGGTGGCATCCGGCCTGTCTATTGTGTTTGGCTTGATGGATGTGCTGAATCTGGCACAGGGCGCCTATTTCATGATCGGGGCGTATGTTGCTTACGATATCCAGCATCCGGGCGGGTTAATTGATCTGACCACGACCATCCCCGATCCAAATGTACGCTTCGTTGTCGCGGTGCTTGGCGCGATTCTGGTGGGAGGGGGCCTCGGAGTGGTGCTTGAACGCGGATTGCTGCGTCCATTGTATTCCCGCCCGATTTTTCAACTGGTGCTAACCTTCGGCTTTTCGCTGGTCTTGACCGAAATCGTCAAGGCGATCTGGTCAACCACGCCTTACAGCTGGACGGAGATGTTTGGCATCCGCGAAGGTTTTTTTGAGCTATTCGGCCAGCGTTTTAGTACTTACCGGCTGTTTGTAGTAGGGGCGGGATTTGTGTTAATCGTGGCCATCGGGCTGCTGCTGCAACGCACGCGTACCGGCATTATCATTCGCGCCGGGGTTGAAGACCGCGAGATGGTTCAGGCCTTAGGCATCAATATCAAAATGATGTTCACGCTGGTATTTACGCTTGGCTGCGCGGTGGCGGCGCTGGGCGGAGCCATTGCCGCGCCGTTTCTGGGAGCGTCTATCACACTTGGCAACGCGTTTTTGCTGCAAGCGGTGGCAGTGGTGGTGCTCGGTGGTATGGGCAGCTACGGCGGCACAGCAGTTGCCAGTATTCTGGTTGGCCTCACCCTTTCGGTAGCGCAAGACCTTACCATCGGTACAAACTTTGCGGCGCTTTCCAGCATTGCGCCGATGCTGCTGCTGGTGCTGGTGCTGCTGCTGCGTCCTAGCGGTTTGTTCGGGAGTTCACGATGAACGCTACTGGCACACTGAACAGCAACACCAACAGATCACATTGGGGAGTATGGCTAAAAGGCAACGGGATTCCACTTCTAGGGCTAATCTTCTTGATCGTCTTCCCCTTCATCGTGGGACTTCTGACCGAGAGCAGCCCGTATGGCGAAATCCGAGGTGACCGGTTCATCATGCGCGGCGCGTCGGTGCGCTGGCAGTCGGTATTGATTGAGATTTTCATCCTTGGCATTTTGACCATGAGCTACAACCTGCTCTTTGGTTTCACGGGCGTGATTTCCTTCGGACATGCGTTGTTTTTCGGTTCAGCGGGCTATATCTTAGGGCTATGCCTTGAATATGTTGCAGTTGATACCTCACTGGGGTTCGCGTTAGGCATCGGGCTGGGTATTCTCTTTTGCGGGCTGATGGGGTTACTCATCGGCGCAGCAACCTTACGCTTAAAAGGGGTGTATTTCGCCATTTTCACGCTGGCGGTTGCCGAAATGTTCTTCATCTTTGCCAGTCGCTGGCAATTAACCCGCGCTGAAGATGGGTTCGCGATCACCGAACTTCCCGCATGGATTGATCCGGCACAAAGCCGCTTGAATTTTTACTACATTGCGCTGGTTCTTTTTGTATTCACGTTCCTGTTTATTAAGCGGCTGGTTCACTCGCCTACTGGCGCGGTCTTCAAAGCCATTCGCGAGAATGAGGATCGCGCGCAAACGCTCGGCTTTGATACCCTGCGTTATAAACTTTTTGCGATTGTGGTGGCGGCCATGCTGGCAGGACTGGCGGGTATCCTTCAGGTGATCTTGAATAAGAAGGTAGGTCCTGAACTGCTGAGCATCGAGTATACGGTCAACCCGCTGCTCATGACCATCATCGGTGGTATTGGTACGCTGTGGGGGCCAATCATCGGCTCGTCCGGCCTGTTCCTGCTGGATATTTTCCTGCGTGATAGTCAATTCACCATTGGCGGGATCACTATCAATATGGCAAATATCTGGGGGCTGCTGCTGGGCATCATATTCATCGTTGCAGTGATTGTGTTTCCGTTGGGGATTGTTGGTACTTCACAGCGATTGTGGCTGCGTTTTAGAGCAGGCAAGCTAGACAAAAAGGCATCACCTTCTGCGCGACTGCCGGATGGATGAACGTTCGGAAGAAGGTATAAAGCAGAACAGCTGGCTGAGGAAAAAACGGCGAGGATTAACCCTCGCCGTTTTTTTGCGGGTTAACAGCAGGGGAAGCCTTTGGGCATCTTCTTTTTCTCATTTTCTTTGCAGGCTGCCAGATCTGCCCGAAGCTGGTCGCGGTACGCCATTAGCTGCAAGCATTCCTCAACGACTTGATTGTATTCAGCATGCAGTCGGTCAAAGCGCTCTTTGGCGGATTGTGTTTTTGCTGAACCCGGCTCGGACTTCTTCAACGCTTCATACGCGGCTTTGGC
The DNA here is from genome assembly GCA_964493565.1 of uncultured Pleurocapsa sp. GTDB lineage: Bacteria > Chloroflexota > Anaerolineae > Aggregatilineales > Phototrophicaceae > Flexifilum. Next base: position 8,184 of record CAZBPB010000073.1, read on the forward strand.
TGCCTCTAGTGCGGGCAGCATGTTTTGCGACTGGTCAAATAAGTCTTCCACTCTACGCTGTACATGATCCAGTTCCTGTTCTATTTCCAGACAGCGATCAGTGTTGGCATTCGTGTTGGCGTCCGTTTGCTCATTATCAGTCAGAAATTCTTCCTGTTCTGATTGTATACCGCTTAAAAACGAGTCGAACCATGAACCCGATGACGTTTGATCAGGCGCTGTATCTAGATCGGCATCTACGGCGTTTTGAAATTCAGGCTCATTGCTGTGTTCCAGCGCGTCCTCGCCAACGTTTGAATCATCCGGCTGCGCCTCATTTTCCCATGAGGTTTGAGAGGATATTTCGTTATTTCCTGAAATCCATTCTGAAGCTGCATTTACGGTGTCGGTCACGTCATCCCATAACGAGCGCTGAACGATCTGCGGCGCGAACACCCGCTGCATAGCGCGGTTGCCGATTAAACTACTCAATCGCAGCGGGGTATGGGGACTGTGTTGTTTGCTAGATATAGACATGTGAACAGGGGGTGTAGTTGTAACTGTGCGCACGTAAGCGGAGGACTGTAAACCATAACCAGCAATCCGGGGTGCAATGTTTTCATCGTGCTTCTGCCTTGCAAGCGCAAACTGCTTCATAAGCACCTCGACTTTTATTATTGCAGTATAGAGTTATTTTTCAGATGCGCAATTTTAGAGGGAGATCGAAAGACCGATATGAGGCCTGCATAAGGGCGGCTTACAAACTGCCCTCACTTTACAGAACTACGCTACGCTCAGTAATGTGGCGGGTTTGTCCCCCACCGGATATTGATCGCGCCATGCGTGGAAGCCGCATTCAAGCACACTGGCATTAAAGCCAAACGTTTTCAACTTACGGGCAACTTTGATGCTGGTTGCATCGTTTGGGCAGGAACAGTAAGCCGCAATTTCACGATCTTTGGGCTGGTTTTCCGCCCAATCGCCGATTAAGTCTGGCAATACGCGAACGCTGCCCGGAACTTTTCCCTTTCAAAGTTCACAAAACGCCTGTTTTGCTGCATTTAGTGCCAACACCCGAAATTCTCGCAATCAGATCCAAATAGCAACCTGTACGCAGAGTCCAACGTATTAGGTAGTGTCATGCCAGTATACCGGGGGCAAAATGAACATCATTGAAACACAGGGTTTAACCAAAATCTTTCAACGACGCGTAGGGCGTGGCAAGACAGCTGAAAACGTTGAGGCTGTAAAAGGCGTTGATCTGGTGGTGCGGCAGGGAGAAATATTTGGTTTTCTGGGGCCGAACGGCGCCGGGAAATCCACTACCATGCGGATGCTGGTGACGCTGATTCCACCGACCAGTGGAGTTGCCACCGTCGTCGCATATGATTTGCTGCGCGAACCGACTGAAATTCGTAAGTATATCGGCTATGTTGGTCAAAGTGGCGGCGCTGAAGAAAACCTGACCAGCTATGAAAACTTACTGCTGCAAGCTCGCCTGTACCGTCTAAGTTTAACCGATGCTAAAAAGCGGGTTGCAGAATTGTCTGAAATGTTGGAACTAGAGCAGTTTGCCAACCGCGTGGTCAAAACCCTGTCCGGCGGTCAGCGCCGCCGCCTCGATCTAGCGATGGGGCTGGTACATCGTCCGCCGCTGTTATTCCTTGATGAGCCGACGACCGGCCTTGATCCGCAAAGCCGCGCCCGTCTGTGGGACGAAGTGCGTAAACTGCGCGAAAATGGCACCACCATTTTCATCACCACCCACTATCTGGACGAAGCCGATGCCCTTTGTGACCGACTGGCGTTTATTGATGGGGGCAAAATTGTTGAAGAAGGCATGCCAGATGCGCTGAAACGACAGATCGGCGGGGATGTGATCACGCTGGGGTTGGATGTACAAAATGGCGCTCGCCAGCGCGCAACGGATTTGCTTGGACAGCAAACCTACGTGCGCGAAGTTCGTTCCGGCGATGACGGGTTGAATCTGGTGGTGGAATCGGGCGAAGTGGCGCTGCCAAACTTGCTGCGCCTGTTGGATGGCGCTGGAATGCCGATTCAAACGGTGAGCATGGCCCGCCCGACGCTAGATGACGTTTTCCTGCGGCTGACAGGTCGTTCGCTGCGTGAAACCAGCGATTAACCCGATTACCAATTTGACAATTTCGCTCGTTTGCATTCGGGGAGATGCTTACCGTGACCGATCTTTTCCGTGATACATGGTTGATTTTTCAGGCGTCTGTCAAAGAAACCAGACGTAATCCGATCTGGATCATTGTGGGGATGACCCAACCTGTGATCTATCTGCTGCTTTATGCGCCACTTCTGGAGGGGGTGCCCGGTTTTGGCGGCACCAATACTTATAATGCCTTTGTGCCCGGACTGTTGATCATGACCGCCTTGTTCGGATCACTATTTGCCGGGTTCGATATTCTGGCGAAGCTGCGTTCTGGCGTGATTGAGCGACTTCGGGTGACGCCGATGAGCCGTCTGGCAATTGTGCTTGGCATGGTAGTGCGTGATGTGCTTATGCTGCTGATGCAGTCAACCGTGTTGTGCCTTGCGGCGCTGCTATTCGGGTTCCGCCCGAATCCGCTTGGCGTGGCGCTGGTCTATCTGCTGATGGCTTTAGTGGGCGTGTCAATGTCGTCACTGTCATATGCTTTTGCGCTGATGGTGAAAGACGAAAACGCGCTGGCATCATCCGTGAATATGCTTACGCTGCCGCTGCTGCTGCTTTCCGGCGTATTCCTGCCGCTTGCGCTTGCGCCCCAGTGGATGCAAATTGCTGCCGAGGTCAACCCGCTGGCGCACGCTATTGATGCTTCGCGTGCTTTGGTGAACGGTACGCTCAATGACCCATCCATT
>CAZBPB010000073.1:11040-12336 GCA_964493565.1 uncultured Pleurocapsa sp.
GTTTCGCCGCTTTTATTGTGATGGGGGGTATTTTCGCGTTCTGGTTGTCACGCACGATCCGCAAAGCGACTGCCTAGTACGTGCAGTTTTGTAGCGCGGGGCATCGAGCGAGGTTTTAGCTATCGTGAGGACTCTCATGACCCTGTAGAATTATGTAGATTTACACAGGTTTGCGATAGAATTTCCGCCTGTTTATTCTATCGCATATCTGAGGTCATTATGGGAATTGCCGCCCGCGCCAAAATCGGTGTTCTGGTTGCGCAGCTTGGTACGCCTGACGAGCCAACGGCTAAAGGGCTGCGCCCGTACTTAAGACAGTTCCTTTCCGATACGCGGGTGATTGATTACTCCCCATGGATGTGGCAGCCGATTTTACGAGGGGCGATTTTGCCGAGGCGCCCAGCGCGTTCAGCGCGGCTGTACAGCCGAATCTGGACGGACGAAGGCTCTCCGCTGCTGGTGTACTCGAATAAGCAGATTGAAGGCTTGCAGGAACGGTTGGGCGAGAACTACCGTGTGATCCTCGGGATGACCTATGGCGAACCAAGCATTGGCAGAGCCGTAGCGATGCTGGAAGCCGAAGGCATTGATCGCATCATCGTGCTGCCCATGTTTCCGCAGTATTCGTCCACCACCACCGCCTCAATGTATGATGCTGTATATGCCGCTGCTGCCGGGAAGAGCAGTCTGTTCCGGGTTAATCGCAAGCGCTTTGTGCCAGCACTGCGTTTTATTGTCGCTTACTATGATGCGCCGGATTATATTGAGGCCATGCGCCTACATTTGAGCGAGACTGTTGCCACGCTGCCAGATACACCGGATAAGTTCGTGATCACCTTTCACGGAATCCCTGATCGCTACATCCAAACTGGCGATCCATACCGCGCTCAATGCGAGTACACCGCGCGATTGCTGGTGGAGGCGATGGGCTGGCGCGATGACCAGTGGACGATCGGATTTCAATCGCGCTTTGGCCGCGAAGAATGGTTAGCGCCATATACCGAAGCGGTGCTGACCGATTTGCATAAAAATGGCGTCGAACGCCCACTGGTATTTTCGCCCGGTTTCGTGACCGACTGCCTGGAAACGCTGGATGAGTTGGGTAATGAAGGGCGTGAGCAGTTTTCGCACGGCGGAGGTGATCCTGAGCAGTTTCACCTTGCTCCCTGCCTGAATGATCATCCGGCGTGGATTGACCTGATGGCGGATCTCGTCCGGCAAAATGCTGGCGGTTGGGTGGATGTTGCGGATACAACGATGATGCGTGAAGATACAGGCATCTCGCAGTATGCTTAG
>CAZBPB010000074.1:0-12272 GCA_964493565.1 uncultured Pleurocapsa sp.
TGGGTTCTGGCGCAGAAACCACGCATGAAGTGGTGGATCACCTGAATGCGCGCGGCGAAAAAGTGGGCGTACTGAAAGTGCGTTTGTATCGCCCGTTAGACATGGCGCGTTTCGCAAGAGCGATCCCCGGCTCGGCGCAGAAAATTGCGGTGCTGGATCGAACCAAAGAACCCGGCAGCGCGGGCGAACCTCTCTATGTAGATACGATAACGGCACTGCACGAGGCGTGGGAAGGCGACGCGTTCCCATCGGCGGTAGGCGGCCGTTACGGGCTGTCGTCAAAAGAATTCACCCCGGCGATGGTCAAGGCGGTATTTGATAACCTTTCGCAGTCAAAACCGAAAAACCATTTCACTGTGGGGATCAATGACGATGTAAGCCACACCAGCCTTGAGGTTGATGCGACCTTCTCGATTGAGCCGGACAATGTGGTGCGTGCGGTGTTTTACGGGCTGGGCAGCGACGGCACTGTTGGCGCGAACAAGAACTCGATCAAGATCATTGGCGAGAACACACGGAACTATGCGCAGGGCTATTTCGTCTACGACTCGAAGAAGTCTGGCTCGATGACGGTTTCGCACCTGCGTTTTGGCCCGAACCCGATACGCTCTCCCTATCTGATTACAGAAGCCAACTTTGTTGCCTGTCACCAACCGACCTTTCTTGATCGTTTTGACATGCTGCGCGAAGCAGTACCGGGCGGGGTGTTCCTGCTGAACAGCGTGTATGGCCCGGATGATGTATGGGAACATTTACCGCGCGCGATGCAGGAAGAGATCATCAGCAAGAAACTGCGCCTGTTTGTGATTGACGCCTATAAGGTGGCGAAAGCCAGCGGCATGGGTGGACGCATCAATACGGTGATGCAGGTGTGCTTTTTCGCTATTTCCGGCGTGCTGCCGCGTGAAGAGGCGATCAGTGAGATCAAACATTCGATTGAGAAAACCTACGGGCGCAAAGGTGATGAAGTTGTTGCCAGAAATTTGCGCGCAGTGGACGACACGCTTGACAATCTGTTTGAAGTGACCGTACCCCACACTGTTTCCAGCAAGGTTGAAATGATCCCGGCGGTGCCGGAATATGCGCCGGAATTTGTGCGCAGCGTGCTAGGGACGATTATTGCGCGGCGCGGCGATGACCTGCCAGTGAGCGCGATGCCGATAGATGGCACGTATCCTTCGGGAACCACGCAGTATGAGAAGCGAAATCTGGCGCAGGAAATTCCAGTCTGGGATCCCGAAATTTGTATTCAATGCGGCAAATGCGCGATGGTGTGCCCGCATGCGGTCATTCGCATCAAGGCTTACGATGGCGCTATGCTGCAAAATACCCCGGCGACGTTCAAGGCGGTTGCTGCGCGGGATAACGAATGGGAAGGGCTGCAATATACGATACAGGTTTCGCCGGAAGACTGCACCGGATGCGGCATTTGCGTGGATGTGTGTCCTGCTAAGAACAAATCCATGCTGAACATGAAGGCGCTGAATATGCGTCCACAGCCGCCGATCCGCGAACAGGAAAATGTGAACTGGGATTACTTCCTCAAACTGCCGGAGACAGACCGCCGGAACATTAAGATCACCAGCATTCGCCAGCAGCAGGCACAGCAGCCATTGTTTGAGTTTTCTGGCGCTTGCTCTGGATGCGGCGAAACACCGTATATCAAGCTGATCACCCAGTTGTTTGGCGATAGAACTGTGATCGCCAATGCGACGGGCTGTTCCTCGATCTATGGCGGGAACCTACCAACGACACCGTACACCTACAACGCCGAAGGGCGTGGGCCGGCATGGGCAAACTCGCTGTTTGAAGATAATGCCGAGTTTGGCTTTGGGATGCGCGTGGCGCTGGATAAGCAGGCAGAGCAGGCGGTTGAGCTGTTGAAATCGTTGAGCGAAGATGTTGGCAGCGTGCTGATAGGCAAACTGCTGAACGCCGACCAGAGCAGCGAAGCGGGCATTTTTGAGCAGCGCGAGCACGTTGCTGTGCTAAAGAACAAGCTGACACATCTTGATAAGCCTGAAGCCAAACGCCTGCTTGATCTGGCGGACTCGCTGGTAAAACGCGATGTGTGGATCGTCGGTGGTGACGGTTGGGCGTATGACATCGGCTTTGGCGGGCTGGATCACGTACTGGCAAGCGGGCGAAATGTGAACGTGCTGGTGCTGGATACCGAAGTGTACTCGAATACAGGTGGTCAGGCATCGAAATCAACCCCACGCGCGGCAGTAGCCAAATTTGCGGCAGGTGGAAAGCCTGCTGCTAAAAAAGATCTCGGCTTGATCGCCATGAGCTACGGAAATGTGTATGTGGCGCGGGTGGCGATGGGCGCGAAAGACGAGCAAACACTGCGCGCATTTATTGAAGCTGAAGCCTACGACGGCCCCTCTTTGATCATCGCTTACAGCCACTGCATAGCGCATGGCATTGAAATGAAGACGGCGATGAAAGATCACAAGGCGGCGGTGGACAGCGGACAATGGCTGCTGTATCGCTACCACCCTGATCGTGAAACACGCGGCGAGAACCCGCTGATGCTGGACTCGCGCGCGCCGAAAGTTCCGCTGCGTGAATACCTACAAATGGAAAACCGCTTCAAGATGCTTGAACTGACCAAGCCACAGGTGGCAGCAGAGCTGTTTGAGGAGGCGCAGAACGACGTGAATACTCGCTGGGCGCTTTATGAATATCTGGCTTCGCGATCGTTCGCGCCGAATGGTCAATGACATAGGAGTGATGTGATGCTGGATTTAACCACGACTTACATGGGATACAAACTGCGCTCGCCGCTGGTTGCTTCCGCCTCACCGCTTTCGGAAACGGTGGATGGAATCAAGCAGTTGGAAGATGCCGGGGCTGGCGCGGTGGTGATGTTCTCGCTGTTTGAAGAGCAGCTTAAGCTGGAACAACTGGCGCTGGATCATTACCTGACATACGGAACCGAAAGTTATGCCGAGGCGCTTTCTTATTTCCCGCAGCCGCAGGAGTTCAAAACGACTTCGGAAGGGTATCTGGAACTGATTCGCAAGGCGAAAGAGAGCGTAGATATTCCGATTTTCGCCAGTTTGAATGGCACTACGCCGGAGAAATGGGTGTCGTTTGCGCGGCAGATTGAAGAGGCAGGCGCGGATGGATTAGAGCTGAATCTGTACACTATCCCGACTGATCCGGATATTACCGGCGCGGAAGTTGAGCAGAACGATATAGAGGTTGTCACTGCGGTGCGCCGTTCGATCAGTATTCCGGTGGCGGTCAAACTTAGCCCATATTTCAGCAACATGGCGAACATGGCTAAGCGCTTTGACGAAGCGGGCGCCGCTTCACTGGTGCTGTTTAACCGTTTCTACCAACCAGATATTGATGTCGAAACGCTGGAAGTGCGCCCGAATCTTCTGCTGAGTACCCCGCAGGCGCAGCGGCTGCCCATGCGCTGGATCGCTATTCTTTGCGGGCGTATTCGGGCTGATCTGGCGGCGACGGGAGGTATTCACACGGGAACGGATGCGGTGAAAATGCTGCTTGCCGGGGCAACAGTCACGATGCTGGCTTCGGCGCTGCTCAAAAATGGTCGCGGGTATCTGCGCGAGGTTGAGCACGAACTGCTGGCGTGGATGACGGAATACGAATACGTATCGGTCACGGAGATGCGCGGCGCGTTGAGCCAACAACACGCGGAAGATCCATCAGCTTATGAACGCGCGCAGTATATGAAGGCGCTGACGTACTATAAAGCGGTGAAGGCGTAAGGGTTACATAGGAATGTGTGAAACGCCGGTTCAGAGTGACGAATGAACCGGCGTTTTTAGTTCCGAATGCGCTAAGCGCAGCAGGACTTGTGATATTCGTCATGTGACAACCCGCCTTATGACATTAGCCCCCACTGCTCAAAAAAACGAGAATCAAAGATATATGGGTTAGGAGAAACCTTATGAGTATTGCAGAAGTTCCACTCAAGAAACGCGACACGGCAGCAAAAACAGCAAAACGCTGGGTCTATCTTTTCGATGAAGTGGATCTGGTTCAGGAAGCCGTCGGAGGCTCCTGGGACAAGCTGCGCGCTTTGCTTGGTGGTAAGGGTGCTGGCTTAGGCGATATGACGCGCGCGAACGTGCCTGTGCCGCCCGGCTTTACCGTGACAACAGAGGCATGTAATGCCTATCTGGCTGCTAAAGGCAAATTCCCGGAACACATGTGGGAGCAGGTGCTTGAGGCGCTGAAGTTCGTCGAGGCGAAAGCGGGCAAGAACTTTGGCGATGCGGCAAATCCGCTGCTAGTTTCCGTGCGTTCGGGCGCAAAATTCTCGATGCCGGGCATGATGGACACGGTATTGAATCTTGGCCTGAATGATGAAATTGCGGCGCAGATGGTGAAATTGACCGGCGATGAGCGGTTTGTGTTTGATGCCTATCGTCGTCTGGTGCAGATGTTTGGCTGTGTGGTGATGGGTATTGCCGACGAGCCATTTGAAGATTATCTGACCCAGACCAAGCGTGATCGCGGCGTGAAATCGGATGTTGAGTTGAACGCCGAAGATTGGAAGCAGGTGACCCGCGAATTCAAGAAAATTTTCCGCCATGAAACCGGCGGCGATTTCCCGCAAGATCCGTATCGCCAGCTTGAACTGGCCGTTGAAGCAGTTTTCAAATCGTGGAATGGCAAGCGCGCGGTGGATTACCGCAATGCAGCCAACATCCCACACAATCTGGGTACTGCGGTCAATGTACAGACGATGGTTTTTGGCAATATGGGCGAACAGTCTGGCACGGGCGTTGCCTTTACGCGCAATCCGGCGACGGGCGAAAAGAAACTGTTCGGCGATTTCCTGATGAATGCACAGGGCGAAGATGTGGTAGCTGGCATTCGTACGCCAACCCCGATTGCTGAACTAGAACGCGAGAACGCCAAGATTTATGCCGAGTTTGTCGAAATTGCTAACCGGCTGGAAAAACACTATCGCAATATGCAGGACGTTGAGTTCACGATTGAGCGGGGCAAGTTATGGATGCTGCAAACCCGTGATGGCAAGCGCACCGCCCGATCCGCCGTTCGAATTGCAGTGGAAATGGCTAATGAAGGCCTGATCAGTAAGCAGGAAGCAGTTTTGCGGGTGACGCCGCAGCACGTTATTCAGATGCTGCACCCGCAGTTTGACGATGTTGCCAAGTCGGAAGCGAAGAAAGCCGGACGTTTAATTGCTACCGGTGTGAACGCATCACCCGGCGCGGCTGTTGGAGTTGCGGCATTTGATGCCGATCTTGCCGAGAAATGGGGCAAGGCAGCGCGTTCGGTGATCATGGTGCGTCCTGAAACCAAGCCTGATGACGTACACGGTATGTTAGCTTCACGCGGCATTTTGACCAGTCGTGGCGGCGCGACCAGCCATGCGGCGGTGGTGGCGCGGCAGTTCGGCGTACCCTGTGTTTGCGGAGCAGAGGCACTGGATGTAGATGTTCGCAATCGCCAGCTTTCCGTTGGCGGTACTGTCGTTCGTGAAGGCGATACGCTGTCCATTGATGGCTCAACCGGTGAAGTTTTCACAGGTGAAATCAAGCGGATTGACCCGGAATTTGCCCGCGAGACCTATCTGCAAACGCTGTTGAAATGGGCAGATGAATTCCGCAGGCTGGGCATTTATGCCAACGCCGATTACCCGGCAGATGCCAAACGCGCCCGTGATTATGGCGCTCACGGTGTTGGCCTGTGCCGCACCGAGCACATGTTCTTTCAGGAAGAGCGACTCCCGATTGTGCAGGCGATGATTTTGTCTGAACCGGGCAGCGAAGAAGAAGCCAAGCATCTACGGAAACTACAGGAATTTCAGCACGACGATTTCTATGGCATCTTCAAGGCGATGGACGGCGACCCGGTGATCATTCGCTTACTAGACCCGCCGCTGCATGAGTTTATGCCTGACCATGAACAGTTGGCGATGCGCGCCGCTGGTTTGCGATTGATGGGTGACCGCCCGAACGAATTGGCCCGTGTAGAAGAGCTGATGGATGCGGTTGAAGGGCTGCGCGAATTTAACCCGATGCTGGGGCTGCGCGGGGTGCGTCTTGGAATTGTGCGCCCGGCGATCAGCGGAATGCAGGTGCGGGCGTTATTTGAGGCAGCCTGCCAGCTAACGGCTGAAGGCGTGAAGGTGCATCCTGAAATCATGGTTGCGGTTACCGCAGATGCCAATGAAGTGAAGTTCATGCGCGAGTTGATCGAAGAGGTCGCTTTCGAGGTATTCCAGCAGTTTGGATGCTCCGTAGACTATAAAGTTGGCACGATGATTGAACTGCCCCGCGCGGCGCTAATCGCTGACCAGATGGCCGAGTATTCAGAATTCTTCTCATTCGGCACCAACGACCTGACCCAGACGACGTTTGGTATTAGCCGGGATGACGCGGAAGGTAAGTTCCTACTGTACTACGTAGAGCATGGCATCCTACCCGAGAATCCGTTCCAGGTGCTTGACGAGCAAGGTGTGGGTTCGCTGATTGAAACGGCGGTGAAGAAGGGGCGTAAAGCGCGGCCTGAGCTGGAAGTCGGTATTTGCGGCGAGCATGGTGGCGACCCCAAGAGTATCCACTTCTGCCATCACGCTGGCCTGAATTATGTAAGCTGCTCACCGTTCCGCGTGCCGGTTGCCCGCCTGGCAGCAGCACACGCGGCGTTAGAGGATGACGGACACCGACATTAAGCCGATTACTTGCGGCGGCTAATGAGGTTATTTGAGCAGGGGGATACGACAAGCGCATCCCCCTGCTGATTCTCACCGACCGGATGATGGTGAAAAGAAGGTAGATGACGAAGCCCCCTGCCGGATCATAATATTCGCCGCTACTGCGTCTGTAGGGGATTGCTATGCTGATGGTAAAGATATTGAGCGAAGTTTGAACGTACAAGAACAGCTTAGCTACCTGATCGAAAGGTTGCTCTCTGTGGTATAGAGGTGAAAGGTAAACTCATGTTGAAGCGTGTACTGGTTCCGTTGGATGGTTCGTCTCTAGCGCGGGTGGCGCTGGATGTTGCCAGTGGAATTGTCGATCCTGAATGCGAAATTACGCTGCTGATCGTTGTGCAACCGCCGGATATTCCTGTTTACGTCACAACCCCGATGGTGATCGTCAAAGAGGATTACAACGGGCTGGAAATAGCCCGCAGGGATGCAAAAAAGTATCTTGAGAATATCGCCGCGCAATTAAGCGGACAGGGTTTCAGTGTGGCAATTCAGGTGGAGGTCGGGGAAGCAGCGCAAGTTATCGCGCAGGTGGCCGCGTCTCTGCATGTAGACATGATCATCATGACCACACACGGCCGCTCTGGAATTAGCCGCTGGCTGTATGGGAGCGTGACTGCGCGTGTGCTTAGTTTGACAACCCGGCCTGTACTGGTGGTGCCGAATACGACGCAGCAGGAAAAACTTGAACGTGAATATGCTGGCCTGCACTCCAGTTGATAGGAATTGAGCAGCTCAATTTCTGATCGGGGGATAAAAAATGCCTTCTAGGTGAAGGCATTTTTGTGTGCCTGATGGAATCACATTCGAACACGAATCAGCCGTAGTTTTCTTTCAACAAATCACATTTCCTCAGCGAGAGAAACTCGCCCGTATTATTTCGATCGCCTAACTCAGGCTTTTGCGGCAACCGGGAGAGGCAAAGCCCCTCCCCCGGACGCCTTGAAGCTCGCTGCCCAGACCAGCAAGACTTCCGGTGGTCAGCATAACACACCCGCTCGAAGTCCTGACCAGTCACAGCGAATGTGAAGGATATGTGAGTCGAGAGGAAATGATATGACCCGTGTGTTTGTATTCACCAACCATAAGGGCGGGGTTGGCAAATCCACTTCCGCCACCAACCTCGCGTTCGGGATCAGCGCCTTGCTGCGCCGGGCGAAGGCTCCGAATTGTAATGTCTTGTTGATTGATACCGATCAGCAGACGCATGCCACGCTCGTCACCACCGGCACTAGCGATTACGAAAAAGCGCAAAGTCTGTATGCCGTGCTGATGGCTGAACGACGGGAGGCCACACAGACCTTCCTCGACTGCATTGTCCCCTCAGAGTGGGATGAACACTTACATGTGCTGCCGGCATCACCGGCTTTAGCAGTTGCGGAACGTGAGCTGTCGGGCGTCGCTGGCGCGCCCTTTCGATTGGCGGAACCGCTGGAGAAAGTGGCATCACAATACGCTGCCGTGGTGATCGACACCCATCCTTCGTTCTCACTGATCACTGAGATGGCCTTGCTGGCGGCCACCGATGCCATTATTCCCGCCGAACCCCGCTATCTGGAAACGGTCGGGCTGCTCAACGTGATGGCGAAAATTGTGGAAGTTCGGGACGGCTGGCGTCATCCCAATCTGCTTATCAGCGGTCTGCTAGTGACCAAGATGGACAGTCGCATCCGTGGACATCGCCGTTTACTGGAACAACTGAGCAATCACCCCCAATTAGGCAAGCTGCTGCTGGGCGTGATTCCCGCGAACGAAGCGGTGTCCTATGCCCACAGCCAGCATAAAAGCCTGTTTCACTACGATCCCAAGGCGACTGCCAGCAAAGCGTACGCGCAAGTCGCCGCGAACCTCACAAGGGTGGTGGCAAGAGGTGGTCACTGATGCCCAAACACCATGACGATCCCATCAGTGACCTGCTGGCCTCGGTCAACATCGATTTTCTGTCTGAACTGCCACAATTGATTCAGAGCGAGGGCCTGCGGGTGGATCGATTGCCGCTGGAACTCGTGCGTCCGGATCCGGTGCAACCACGAAGGGTACTTCCCGCATATCTGCATTTTGGCTTTCATGAGGGAAAGCTCACGCCAACGCAGACGCTGCGCGAATTCATTGCCAGCATCCAGCGTGCCGCAAGAATGCGCCTGAAACCCTTTAACAGCCTGCTGGACTTGTTGCCCTCAGGCGAGGACGAAACGGACGACAAACCGGCAGTAACCCTGACTCCGGAAGAAAAACTGCTGCGGGATCTGGTCATTCTCGCGTTCACGGTCCACAGCGATGGACAGGTCAACCCGCTCACCGTAGTGGAAGTCGCGCACGGCACCGGCCAGCAATACCGCATTGAAACTGGCGAACGCCGCTACTGGGCAACGTGGCTGCTGCGCGAATTTCTGCCTGACCTTGAGGCAGATGGCCTGATTCCCTGCATCATCATCCCGCAGCAGCGCGCCTCCATATTTCGACAGGCGAGAGAAAACATGGCGCGGTCTGGCTTAACCGCCGTCGCATTAGCACGACAGGCGGCGCTGCTGCTGCTCACGGCTCATGGATACGAGATACCCGTATACGCCGTCGGCAATGATTTTTACCGGCAGGCGTTGGAACTCGACCTACGCGGTAAGCGTGAATACACCGACGCCATCCTCAGTGCCATGGGTGGCATTCAGCGCGCGCAATTCAGCTTGATCAAGGCGCTGCTGCGATTGTCTGATGAGGCACTGGAACTGGCTGACCGGCACCAGATTGAAGAGAAACGTCTGCGTCCAGTGGTCACTGTTCCGGCTGAATATCATGCTGAAATCGTGCAGCAGATTATTGATTTCAAGATGACAGCTAAACAGGTGCAGGAACTTTGCGAAGGCGATTCCGGAGGTGGCGATGAAGATGACGACAGCATCACGCCCTCGGCGCTGAAGATTGCCAAAGCCGCCCGTGCCACTCAGCACACGCCCGCTCAGGACATGGCGAAAGCGCTGCTGAAAGTGGAGGGCGATGTCGGTCTGGCGCGGGCGCGTTTGAAAGCCATGCGCCGCTATTTCGCTGAAGTCGAACGTTACCTGACTGAAGCATAGGAATTGTTTGCCCGGGCAAACATATTGAGGAAATGAGCCATGCTGTATCGGTGCCGCAGCCCCACGTATTAAAGAAAAAGCCCACTGCTGCGAGGCGGGTGGGCGACGGGCTGATATAAGTAGGAACTGGACACTCCCACTGTAGCACAGCCCGCGCACACCAGCAATTGAACCCCTCATTTCATCTGCGTTTTTTCAAACGCCGAACCGGTTTTGTATTGCGTGGAGACGGGCAAAATGAGCATTGATCTGGAACAAATCCGTACAGCCAACCCGATTGAGCAATTGGTTGCTGAAAAGTTCTCACTACGGCGCAGCGGCACGCGCTATGTAGGTATTGAACACGACAGTTTAGTGGTGACACCGCAGACGGGCATGTACTTCTGGAATTCACGCGGCGAGCATGGCGATGGCTTCGATTTTGCCGGACGGTATCTGCTGAATTATGGCGAAATTTGGAACCATTATGATGCAGTGCAATTTATGGAAGCGGTACGGCTGTTAGCGGAACGCGCCGGGATTTCTTTAGACGCTGATGCTGATTTCCGAAAGTCAGCATTATGGGCAGAACGGCAGTTGGTCAGCCGATTAAAGAAAACTGCTGGACGCGCTAAATCTTGCTGAAAAATGGAGTGCCACGATTACACGCTTTCCAGCAAACATGCTGGTGTACCCTCATGTCGAAAATCAGCGTTTGCTATATCTGAGTGGGCGCTCGCTTGCAGGTAAACAGCATTACAACCCGCCGCGAGAAATCCTGGGTGAACGCCATCCCTATTACAATTCAGCTTACAATCCCGAATGCAGCCAGATTGTGATGGTGGAAGGGCAAGCGGATGCGATCACGCTGGCGGAGTGGCACATGGCTGCGGTGGCGCTCGCAGGCACGCACCTGGACGAAGGTTTGCGCGCGCGGTTGAAGCAGCACAGCCGCATCTTTGTGATGCTCGATAATACGCCTGAAGCACAGCAAAAGGCGCTGAGTATTGCCCGCAGTTTCGGGCCAACCGCGCTTATTCCACAGTTGCCTGAAGATGTGAAGGATGCCAACGATTGGTTAGCAAAGCATAGAGCTACGGCCGATGATGCGCAGCGAGTCCTCAACGGTGCCAGAAGCTGGCTGCAACTGGAGATCGAGCGCGTCAAGTTTTTGGAAGGACTTGCCCGCAAGGACGCACTGCAAGATTTGTTTCAAGTTGCAGCCGAGCTAGCGCCGCTGGAACTGACGGATTTTCGCGCGCAGATGGCGAAGCAGGGGATCAAGGGACGTGTTTTCACAGATATGCTGAAAGCCACGCAGCAGCCGAAAACGTCCGGAGGATCGGCACTGCCAGAAATCCTGTCGGATGACGTGCCGCTGCTGTCGCCAGCATTAGGTTTTCATCGCGATATCGGGCTGGTGACGGTGGCGGTGATTGAACGCACCAGTGATAAGAAGCTGAACACGCAACCTTATCTGGTCACTTCATCCCGCCAATTACTGCGGCTGAGCGACGCGCAGATTGTGACCCTGAACGAACGGGAGGTGGCGCTACGGGTGATTCCCGATGGCTGCGAATTCCTGATGCGCTGGCGCTTCAGCGATATTCAGCGCTTCTTGCAGGGCGAGATCGTCGCGCCGGGCAAGCTGTTCAATACGCTGCACGATCTGTTTACCCGCTATATTGACTTTCGCTCGCCAGTGGAGAGCCGCATATTGACCCTGTGGACGATTGGCACCTACTTCTACACCCTGTTTCCGGCATATCCCTACCTTGCCTTAAACGGCCCCAAGAACAGCGGCAAAAGCACCGTGATGCGAGTCTTGCAGCCGCTGGCCTTTAACATGGTCACCACCTCTGACCCAACCGGCCCTTCCATGTTTCGGCTGATTCATACCACCAGTTGCACGGTGGGCATTGATGAAGCCGAACGCTTCCACAACCCCAAAGATCCGGGGATGCAGCAAATCCGCCAACTCTTGAACAGTGGCTACAAACACGGGATGCCCGCCATCCGCCTGATCGGTGAGGATATGAAGCCACAGGCCTTTGATGTGTACTCGCCTAAGATTCTAGCGGCGATTGCCGGGCTGGAAGATATCCTCGCCAGCCGCTGCATCGCTATTCCCATGCGCCGCACCGACCGGCAGATGCCTGTATTGCCGCCGAACTTTGACGGTGCCGAACTGCGTCATCGCTTGTATACGCTGGCCATGTCCCACTTTCAGCCGATTTCCCGTAATTACTTTGACCGTCCCGAACTGCACACGCTGCACAACCGTTCCGGCGAATTGTGGTCACCGCTGGTGGCGCTCGCCGCCTTTTTCGAAGAAGAAGGGGAAGTCGAGGGACTGCTGGAATCCATTGCCACGGCTGCCGAAAACGACGAACAATTGAGTGAGGGCAAGGCGCTGAGCGATAGGGAAGAAGCGGTGCTGCAAGCGCTGGAACTGATGACGCGGGGCAAAGAGGAGATGATCTGGATCAAGGCAG
>CAZBPB010000075.1:0-7335 GCA_964493565.1 uncultured Pleurocapsa sp.
TGCCATCCGGCAAACCCTGTACGCTGGCTAGCTGCATCAGGAAATTACTACCGGTTGGGGCGCCGCTCCAGGGTTGTGTTTGTGAGAAAAATACTTGGTTATCCACTGACCACTCAATACGCCACAACGTGCCAGCCCCGATCAACTGCCAGTCGAACATTGCAAAAATCGGGGATGTGCCAGCCGAGAATGAAGTGATCGGCGCAGCGCTAAGCGCTTCCTGAATTGACGTGGCCGTTGTGAAATGTGTATCGCTGAAGATACGCGCAAATGATCCGTCTTGACCGCCGGCAAGCGTGAAATCAGAAACGGCTGCCAATCGACCCTCAATATATAGTTCAAGTCGGTAGCTGCCGGGCAGTAAGCCATTCACTGATTGCACTGAAATAGTCTTTGTGCCGCTTGCGCCATCACTTTCTGCCCAAACCGTGCCATCGTCGGTGCGCTGTACTTCCTGCCCCTCGTAATACCAGATACCAGCCCATGGTGTACCCGGAACCATATTCCGGTAAAGGAAACGCGCGCTGGCGGTGGTGCCTGTAGGCAGTACGTAACCTGTGCCGGTCACGTTGCCGGAACTATCGAGAAGCCCGAACACGATATCGCTGAATACAGCCCCTTCGTCAGGGGCGCCACCAACCACAAGTCGCGCGCTATCGCCAGCGATTCCATCAATGAACAGGGTAAATTCGTAAGTGCCATTCGGAAATGGTTGCCCACTGCTTCCTACATACCATAAGCCGCGCTGGCCACCACTCCACCTAACAGGAGAGACTGAGAAATTCGGATTCGGAATGCCGTTTGTATTGACACGCAGTTCATACACCGTTTCCGGGGTCATATTTTCATAGTCAAAGAACAGGTACAGACTTTCGCTTCCTGTGGGCAGACTGCGGATGATGGTAGTTGGCATACCAGCAGCATTGACTGAAGGCGAAAAGCCCAGATAGCGAAATCTTGGCCTGTTGGTGGCAGTAACCGGCACGTTCGTAGACAGCGTAGATTGCAGCGGAAATGTGATAGAAATATCCAGCCGAGCTGCTTGTAAGAGCGGCTGCACAAATACTGACGGGCGCAGCAGATTAATAAATCCGCCTGATGGAATGCATACATCATTGGTATTGATCAGTCCATCACCGTTACTATCCTGCACTGAAATGCAGTTACCAGTAGCCGGGTTTGGAGTAAGCGGCGCCGTAGTGGGAATACCGATCAGTAGACCATCTTGATTGTATGCGCCGCCCCCGGACATGGTAGCGGCTATAGATGCGCTGGTCTTGATCCATGATTTGTCTCCGCCGCTAGGTTCAGCAGCAAACCCGCTGACGGTACCGCGTTCAAACACTATGGGGTCGTTGCCAATTCCGGGATAGCCTACTACCGTAATCGTATCGTCCAGATTAACGCTCTCAGAACTGCCTAACTCAACAAAGGGAAGGGCGAGGGACGATCTGTCAATCAAGCGTCCATCCACCTGCCGCGTGATTCTGAGCAGCGCTAGATCTAGACCGGGATCTGCTTGCACAACGTCAGCTTGATAACGGGCAATAGGAGGCTCACCGGGACGAATGTTTAATGAGATGATCAACGTATTGCCGGGGCAGTTTGCGCCCGATAAGGTGTTGTGTGCATTGGTCAGAATTAACCCGTCACGGCTAACGATCGTACCGCTGCCTACACAGGTGATGATTGGCGTGTTGCCGACGATGCGAGTTTGCATCACTAATACGGTGGCACGCTGGATGCGTTCCACATCCACCCCGGTTTGTGCCTCTAAGGGGGAGCCAGGGAAGAATAGCACAACAACACTGATACAAGCTGCTGCAAGCAGCCTTATTTTAGAAGTCAATATCATTTAGGAATTGCTCGAATCTTGGATAATTTTCTTCGTATGCCAGTGCGTCCGAGAGAAATGAAATAATGATCGCTTGCCCACCCTGCACAGCGATCACGTCAACGCGCTCAACGACCGTAGGGACGCTCTCCAGAAATGGATCTTCGTCGCTGGAGACAAAGGTCGAAATCATTTGCGTACCTTCGGTGCCATCTGCCAGCTGAATCGGTGATTGCGACACAACACGGAACGTAGAGTCAGTTTGCGAACGATTCAATATCAGCGTTTCCAGAATGTTTCGCGTAGTCATGTCCTGATTTATCGGAATAATATTCACTTGAATTGCCGTCTTATAACCGGTCTGCGACATATCACGCACCCGGAAAACGTAGTCGCCACTATTATCTATAAGCCATTGGTTCGGGTAGAAAGCCGTTATACCTACCTGCGGGTTTGAATATGGAACAGTAGCATATACAGCGGAATCGCGAAGGTTAACGCCTATGATCACCGCGGCAATCGCATAAATGATGACAAAATAATGACTCCACCGCTGCCGCAGCGTAAGTTCAACAGGTGCTTCTCGTACTTCAATGATCGTCGTAGACATCGGTTTTAGTTACTTTATGGTGCTTGCGCTAGCGCGGCTTCTTCTTCGCGGCGTTCGGCTGTGCGGAAGAAGAAAGCAATAATAACCCCGACAGCGATCAGCAGTCCCGCGGAAAATACAAAACCAAATAACGGGGAAGCCGCTCCGCCCAGCAGTGAAAATCCTCCATTAACCAGGCCTCCACGCAGTGTGACCGATAGGCCATAAACCAGTGCAGAAAGCGCCACCATGATCATCATCAGAAATGGGGTAGGGCGGGCAAAGCGTACTTCTGCCAGCCCGAAAGCCAGTATTAAGCTCATTGACAGGCTTGTGGCTTGATTAGCAAACACGGTAAGTGCAAGTACATCCAATGTCGGGGAAGAATCCAGCATGAAATGAATATTAAGAATGGCGGCATACCCGACCGATGCCGTCGCGAAATAAGCAATTGAGTCCGCGCGAACGCGCAAACCACGTGGATAAACACAATAATAGACCACCAGATACTGCGTGATCGCCTGTGAGATGCCGAGCGTAAACGTGTACCCGATAATCCGTTGAATAGTGGCTTCATGCGGCAGCCATGTTGCGGTTTGAAACAGCGCGCTGGCGATCGGGATAGTGATCGCATTGGCTGCAAGCATCGTGATGATCATGACGATAAGAAGCCGGAAACGCGGCAAATCGGAAGCCCGCTCGCGCAGAAGTGAGAACGCGATCCATAGGACGATAGGAACAGCAATTAGTACAGATTCCACAATGCTCAGTGGTACGCCTGAAAGTTGAATATTGAATAGGCGGGTCGCAAAATACACCCCGCCGCATATTCCACCTAAAACCACCATTTCCAGTATGATGCTTGGCCATACGCGTCTATATGGATAACGCTCCTGTTCTAGTTCATCGGGTGCTATTGTGCGCGAACGTATGGACATTGCCTCTTATCTCGTTTATATAGTTTGGCTATACTTGCCGTGTTCCATTAAGCCCAGATCATCGAGATCATAGCTGAATGATTGTCAGAGTCGGCTTTATTGTTCTTGCCGCCGCTGTCCTGGCAGCGTGTGGGTCTGCTACCCAAAGACAGGCGCAAACAGCTTCACGGCAGATTATTTATGGCCTTACTTTGCAGCCTACAGGTTTCGATCCGCATATCAATGCATCATCCGAACTTGGTATCCCGCTGCGCTCAGTTTATGACACGCTGGTATATCGCGATCCACAAACGAAAGCATTTGTATCAGGACTGGCGAACAGTTGGTCAATTTCTCCTGATGGCCTGACCTATGAGTTTGCGTTAAGAAATGATGTCCATTTCCACGATGGTACGCCTTTTAATGCACAGGCAGTCGCCGCGAATTTGGATCGAATTACAAATCCTGACAACGCTTCACAAAGAGCTGTATTTATGCTTGGCTCGTACGATAGTTACGAGATTGTGGATGATTATACCATTCGTCTCCGCCTGACTGAACCATATAGTCCGCTGCTGGATTCGCTTAGTCAGGTTTATCTGGGCATGGCTAGCCCGACTGCGCTAGCGGGAACATCCAGTGAGCGTTACCAGTTTCATCAAGTGGGAACGGGGCCTTATCGCTTTAGCGACTATTTACCCGGTGATCACCTGACGATTGCGCGCAATTTGGACTATGCCTGGGGACCAGACTTTTATCTTGATACCCTGTCAAATGCGCCAGATGAAATCATATTTCGCTTTTATGAAGACCCGCCTGCACGGGCGCTGGCGTTGCAGGCCAACGAAGTGCAAGTGATCGGTGAGCTTCTCCCCTCAGATGCGCGCGACATAAGCACCAATGCCGAAGTCCGCTTGCTGCCCGTGAGTATCCCCGGACAGCCGTTGCAATTTTTTATGAATACCAATCGTTTTCCGACGGACGATGAGCGTGTACGACAGGCGTTACTCTATGGCGCTAACAGAGAGGCCATCATTGATAGTGTATATCAGCGCTTTTCGCCAGTTGCGTGGGGGCCGCTTTCGGCTAGCACAGAATTCTATGCTCCAGAAGTGATCGGTCGCTACGGATATGATGCTAATCAGGCGCGGGCGTTGCTGGCTAGTGCTGGTTTTGCCGATAACGACGGGAATGGCTATGTAGATTTTGCTGGCTTAGATCTGGAAATTACTGTGTTAGTGCCCCCGTGGGGCTTAATCCCACAGGTTTCACAGTTTTTGCAGGAACAATGGCGTGAGATAGGGGTGCGCGCTGTGTTACAGCAGGTGCCAAGTCGGTCTACACTTCTAGATGCTTTCTCCAGCGGGGAATATAACCTTGGAGCATATTATGAATTTGGAGTTGATCCGGCATTTCTATCCCGCTACTTCACAACCGGCGGCGTGAATAATTACACGGGCTACGCAGATAGTAACCTTGATAACTTATTGCTGGAAGCCGAGCGGCAAACTGACCCACAGGCGCGGCAGAGCTTGTATACACAGGCGCAAATCCAAATTATGGATCGCGCATTGATTTTGCCGATACGCGACTACGTGAACCTGAATGGATATCAAAGTTCGGTCAGCACGCTGGCTTTCGATGCCTACGGCTTCTATCCGATTCTAGCTAATGTTGAGCTAATCCCGACGAACTCCTAGTGTGGGTCTTTCGCCGCGCAACTGCGGGCATTGTCACTCTTTTCCTGGCAGCCAGTTTCAGTTTCTTTTTGCTGCGTGTAGTGCCGGGCAATGCGGTTCGCGCTGTGTTGTTGGAAAGCGGCGCCAGCCCGGACGCGATTGCTGCCCGTGAAGCCGCCCTGGGGCTGAACCAACCCATCTTGATCCAGTACAAAGACTATTTGTTCGGATTGGTGCACGGAGATCTGGGCGTTTCGCTATTAACTGGCCAACCGGTTGCAGAGATAATCAGCGCACAGGCTCCAGCTACTTTGCAGTTGGCACTCTCGGCTTTACTAGTAGGGCTTCCGCTAGGTTTGGTGCTGGGCTTGCTAGGGGGGCTTTCAAATCGCCACTCTTTTGCGCCATTTCGTGGGCTGGTTGCGCTTTTGCTGGCGATGCCAACTTATTGGCTAGGAGTTTTATTCCTCTATTTGTTCACATTTGTTATTCCGATCAGGGCGCAGCTTCTTTTTGCGCCGATTCTGCTTCCTGCCGTTGTTTTAGGTCTATGCGTTGCAGGTAGCATTGGACGTGTAACCCAGGGGCAGGCCGAGGCAACAGTGGGTGAAAGTTTTGTAATGCAGGCGCGCGCAAAAGGGTTACCTGAACGCCAGATTGCATATCGGCATGTGCTGCGTCCCGGGCTTATTCCAATTGCCGCGTCAGCGATGCTTCAATTCGGCTTTCTTGCTGGCGGCGTGGTTATTACCGAGATTCTCTTTTCACGTCCCGGGCTTGGTCGCACCATGATGGATGCTGTGCTGCGTCAGGATTTCCCCGTTGTTCAAGGAATCGTGATCTGGACGGCAGCTATTCTTGTGATAGCCAACTTTCTTATGGAAGCTATATATCCCTGGATTGACCCGCGTGTGCGCCTGGTTGAGTAAATTTTGGCGCAGCGGATGGGGTATGGTATTAGCATCATTTGTGCTAGTGCTTCTGCTAGGGATTTTAGCACCCTACGATCCTATGCATTCGGTATCGCAGCCAGAACAACCACCGTCCCTACCATTCCCGTTCGGTACAGACATGCTGGGGAGGGATGTTCTAAGCCGGGTAATGGTTGGAATCCAGAGAACGGCGCTAACCTCAATTGTTGCCGTCGCTCTCGCATTATTCATCGGTATCATCATAGGAGCCGTTGCCTTAGCCTTTGGAGGCGTTGTAGATATTGCCATATTGGCTTCGTTAAATGCATGGCTGGCAATTCCGCCGCTGATTCTGGCGATGGCCTTGATAACGATCTCTGGATCAGGGTTAGTGCAAATAGCGATTGCTGCCGGATTAGCTTTTTGTGCGCCGGTTGCGTTCGTGGTTCGCGCTGGGGCAATGGAACTTCGCTCAAGGCCGTTTGTTACGGCTGCGCGTTCTTCAGGCGCTACAACCACACGCGTGTGGAGGGTGCACATTCTGACCAATTTGTACCCATTAATTGCTAGTTATAGCGTCGTGATATTCTCATACAGTCTTTTGCTCAATGCAGCACTTCAATTCCTCGGCTTAGGCGGCGCTCCGGGAGTTCCTGATCTGGGAGCGATGATGTCTGAGGGCCGGTATTATATGCGCGCTGCGCCATGGACGGTTATTGCCCCCGGCGTTGCCCTGACAATGATAATTCTGATCGTGAATACAATTGCGCGAAGGGTAGGGCAGCGCAGGTAACTAATCACTGTAGAGGATTGTTCCGGAAGTTGAATCGTGGGTCAGTAAGTTTCTCAATAAGCCCGGTCGCGCGCCGTTAGCAATCTGAATCCGGAGACTAGGTACTTCTACAACCAGTGATAGCATATCTTTTACTTTTGTTTCCATGCCTCCGGTCACATCCACGCCGCCAGAGCCACCCAATGCTTCTTCAATTTTTGCCAGCGTTCCCGGTGTAATACTTGGAATCACATTGCCTTCCATATCCAGTACCCCTTCTACTTCTCCCAGCAGGATGATGCGTTCAGGCATCAGAACGCGGGCGAGATAGAAAAAGATAGCCTCAGTGGAAAGAATGGTTCCGCCCTGAATCTCATCAAAACCAACATCTCCATAGACCAGTGGTACCAGCCCTCGCAGCAGCGATAGTTGTATTGGGCGTGTATCCATTGAAGTGACTTTGCCACTTTCGCTGTTCGCGCTGGCAGAAGGCTGAAATTTCATTGCAGGCAGCCCGGCTTTTCGTAAAGCAGTCAAAACGATCTGATTCAGTTCAGATGCCTCGAATGCTACGTCGGCAAATCCGCGCCATTGCCCGGACGAATGAACACCTTTTGCCGTCAGGTGAGTGCT
>CAZBPB010000075.1:7353-8160 GCA_964493565.1 uncultured Pleurocapsa sp.
GTAGTGAAGGCTGCTCTGTTAATGCCTGTGCAATTTCATTGGCAATGCGCTCGATTGCTTCGTGACGCACCGCACGGTGCACACGTTTATCAGTAATGAGAGAACCGCCTAGTTTGACGAAAATAAGCACTAGTTTTTCCCGACGATTGTGTGGATTATGCGCACCGCCCCCGCCTGTATAAGCGCGCTTGAAACTCTCTCAACATCTGCCTCATTCACGAGAGCAATCATGTTCCCGCCCATTCCGCCACCAGAGAGCTTTGCCCCTAATGCTCCGCTTTGTTGAGCGGCCTCTACCAGATGGTCTAGCTCCGGTGATGAAACCTGTAATTCCTGCAATAGCGTATGATTGCGAGTCATTAGCATGCCCAGGTCTTGTTGTTGATTAGCACCAGATTCCAGGATTTCTTTTCCCCTACGAGCAATAGCGCCTATCGCATCAAGAATAGGTTCAATACGGTCGGCTTCACGTTCAATCAACAGCGATTTTGGTTGAGGCGCGAACTCCTGTATCTGCAATCAAAATATGATGTATATTTCGCATAGTCATGTACAAAAACGGATGATTACGCTGAAAATACAAACCTCTCTCAAAAACAATAACAGTATTATCAACGCCACTCGGATTACCGTGATATATTCTCTCAGCCTGATAGACAAGATTATTCACGACGACATCACTAACAACCGCGCCCCCCAAAGCAGCAACCGCTCGAACCAGAACAGCAGAAATAGCCGCACCGCTCCCCAATCCACTAGCAAGTGGAATATCTGAACGTAAATCAATCTCACCTGACGGAATAGGGC
>CAZBPB010000075.1:8171-12195 GCA_964493565.1 uncultured Pleurocapsa sp.
TGCGTGACAATCCACGCTAATGGAGAATGTTCCGACTTCGCATCAAGATCAGTAACCAAAACCTCCTGATGAAGATCATGGGCATAGATACGCAGCCCTGATCGATCAGAAAACCTTGCTGCACCTCGAACACGTAGGGCAGATACCGGCACGGCAATTGCTGGTTGTCCGTATACTACGGCATGTTCACCAAATAGAATTATTTTCGCTGGGGCAGAAAACTCAAAGGTCATGAAGGTAAATGCGGCAGGTACAAAATCAGAACAAAACTAATACCCCAAAGTAAAATTGCCGCCTGGATTGGCCGGTCTTTCAACAGTACTTCATCAGGCGCGCTGCCATCGCCCTTCACATGCATAAGGTACAGATAACGGAATACACCATACACCACAAACGGCACAGTCAATAATGCTAGATTTGATTCCTGCAGCAATTCTGATGGTTGTTCAATCGCATATAGCAGATAAGCAATAAGCGTACCCGTCATCACCATCCGCAGCATATCGTCCAGCAGCGGTAAGTTATACTGTCGCAAAGTCACCCGTACAGAACCAGCCTTATCAGCAAGCTGCAATAATTCCTGCCGGCGCTTGCCGATAATCAGAAACAACGCTAGAAGAGCGGTGCAAGCATAAAGCCAGGGTGAAAAGCGTGCCACCTCAATCACCACTACACCTGCCGTAACACGTAGAACAAAACCTGCAGCCACTACCAGAACATCTAGAATAACAACACGCTTTAGCCAGAACGAATACAGCAGTTGCAGAATCAGGTAAATCACCAGGACTGCGGCAAAGGGCATGCTGTACGAGAGCGCAACTGCAATTGACGCAATTGGCAGCACCACCGCAGCAGCAATTGCTAGCCAGACCGGAAGCTGACCGGATGGAAGCGCACGATTTTTCTTTGTCGGATGCTGGCGATCGCTTTCGATATCCACTAGATCATTGATGATGTAAACCGTGCTTGATATCAAGCATAATAGAAAAAAACTAAGCGTAACCCGGGCAAACGCTTCCGCATTAAATAACTGACCATCAAACACCAGACCCGCATAAATAATGACGTTTTTTGTCCATTGGCGCGGGCGCATCGTTCTTACCAGACCGATTAATGGTTGCAATGAATTTCGCCTTGACTACACATGCCTATCTCGGATTATAGGCAAACGCTGTTCGAAAGAGTAGAGTAGAACATGACAACATATTCCGCCACTGCCATAGCACACCCGAATATCGCCTTCATTAAATATTGGGGCAACAGTGACGATCACTTAAGACTCCCGGTAAATTCATCCATCAGTATGAATCTGGAAGGCCTATTCGCGGAAACCTATGTCGAGTGGACGGATACTCGGTTCACCGATGAATTTACTCTCAATGACGAACATCAATCTGGTGATAGCCTACAACGGGTTATTCGTCACCTTGACATTCTACGCAAAAGATTAGGTCGTCAAAGCAAAGCAAAAGTCGTCTCTAGAAACAATTTTCCTACAGGCGCAGGCATCGCATCATCAGCCGCTGCATTTGCGGCGCTCACAAGTGCAGGCATTGCAGCCGCAGGGGCAACGTTGAGTGAGCGCGAACTGAGTACCATTGCCCGCCTGGGTTCAGGCTCTGCAGCGCGATCTATTCCTCCGGGCTTCGTTGAATGGTATGCCGCAGATACCCATGAAGAATCATATGCTCAAAGTCTATTCGCGCCCGATTATTGGGATTTGGTGGATGTTGTTGCCGTCGTCAATAAAGGGCATAAAGCAGTTGGTTCAACAGCAGGCCATAGTTCCGCGCAAACCAGCCCGCTGCAAAATGCGCGCATTACGGGAGCCGAAGAGCGTGTCGCACAGGTGCGTACCGCGATAAAAGAGCGCAATTTCAATCACTTTGCTGCTGTGGTTGAACTAGATAGTAATTTAATGCACTCGGTCATGATGACCAGCAGTCCACCATTATTTTACTGGGAGCCGGCATCGCTCAAAATCATGAAATTAGTGCGGGAATGGCGCGCGGAAGGTTTAAGTGTATGTTATACGCTGGACGCCGGCCCCAACGTTCATTGTATTTGCGTAAGAAATGACGCAGAGACTGTAAGTTCACGTCTAAATAGTCTGTCTGAGGTTTTGACCACATTGAGTGCGAATGTCGGTGGGGGAACGCAGGTACGAACGCGATAAGTGTAAGGGACTCCTAATCAATCACTGCGTCAACGTCGTTTATAATAGGGCGTGTTGTAGATTCTGAGACGCTTGTCCAATTTTAGCGTAAGGCATACTCTATGTTTGATCTTACCGCAGCGAATAACCCGATTGTGGTCATCGTAGCGTTCCTGTTAGTTCTAATTCCTGCCGTATTGATCCATGAATTAGGACATTTAATCGCGGCTAAACTTGTGGGTATCACCATCCTTGAGTTTGGTATCGGTATGCCGCCACGTCTATTCAAGCTTTTTACATGGCGTGGCACTGAATACACGCTTAATTGGCTGCCATTGGGCGGATTTGTCAGGCCATTAGGGGAAGATATCGTTCGCCAGATGGGGGACGAAGCCTTAAAAAGTGACCGCGAAATCGCAATTGAGCGAGGTTTCGAGAAGCCTGTTTCGGTGAATGAAGCAAAGCCAGCCGGACGCATCTTTTTCATGGCCGGCGGCGCAATCGCGAATTTCATCATGGCTTTTGTCATTTTTGTGATCATCGGGCTGTCCGGCTTGCCACAGTTGGTTGGTGCGCGTGTGGAACTTCGCCATATTCCTGCCGATTCGCCGCTGGCCGCCGCCGGCTTACAATCCGGCGACGTTATTGAAGAGGTGAACGGTGAATTTTTTGCGGACGCGGCTGCGCTGTTGGTCGTATTACAATCAGCAGGAAGTCAGGTTGACCTTACAGTGATCCGTCCTGACGAAGGTCAAGAACGATTCACATTGGCCGTCACAGACTTTGATGCCAGCGATCTAACGCTTAGCACGCATCCAATTATCCAGTATGTTGCACCGGGTTCTCCAGCGGCAGACGCAGGGCTTGAACGTGATGATCTGGTTACAGCTCTCAATGAAACTCCTATCACAAGCTTTGAAGAGTTACAGGGGCTTACAGCTGAAAACCTCGGCCAGGAAGTTGCGTTGACAGTGACGCGTGATGGTGAATCCGTCAGCAGCACGCCGCCATTCAAATTCCTCGAGCGGGATCGTGCACTGATCGACGGACGACAGGCGCACCTTGCCTGCAGGCGCACGCATGGTGGCAACGCCGGCAAATTGGAATGTCACCGGAGCCAGGTCAGCACCCAACGCCAGCACATGCGCCACACCGGGCATGAGCCTCACGCAGCCGGGCACACGGCTGGGTGCGCGAGCAATGATCTCGGTGCCCGGGGGAATCTGCCGCACATCAAACACGCCATCATCGGCGGACGTCCTCAGGATGCGCTGCCCTGCGCGCGCACGGACACCCGGTGTGCCGGGCACCTGCAGGGTGGTTGTCTGCGGACGGAGGTCGAGCAGCAGGCGCTGCGTCTGGCCGCTGCCGTCGACAGTGACGGTCATCGTCTCGGCCACCAGATCGGGTGGCGCGGACGCGCCGACGTTGTAGGTGCCGGAAGGCAACACGCGCAGCAGCGTCCCGGCACCACCAGTCACCTGGGTCGAGAGCTTCAGCGGCCCGTCGAGCGTCACGCTGATGCGCGCCCCCTCGGGCGGTGCGGCGCCCTGAACGAGAAAGGCGAGATCCAGATCCCCGCCCGTCAGCGCAAGGTCCAGCACGTTGTCGCCCAGCCGTACCGTGGCGTCACTCTCGGCATGACCGAGGTCTTCGTCGAGCGCCAGCCGAACCACGTAGCGGCCATCGCGATCGACGGTCAACGAATAGCGGCCGCGATCGTCAGTGGTGACGCTGCGACTGACGTCGCTCTGCAGGTGCGTGATGACGAGCGCCTGACGCCGCATCGGCTCTCCGTTGAGCGTCACGATCCCGCTGATGCGGTATTCACCGGCAACCACCGGGAGGTGTGACGACATCTCGATCGTC
>CAZBPB010000076.1:0-2518 GCA_964493565.1 uncultured Pleurocapsa sp.
ACCGGGCTGGATATTCGCCTGAAGTCTCCCGTTCAATCCATCCATCGCCACAACGATGGCGTCATGGTCACTGTGGGTCATGAAGCCCATGTCGCCAGAACCTGCATCATCACCGTTTCCGTCGCTGTGCTCAAAGCCAGCAAGATCGCCTTTGCGCCGGAATTGAGCGCCGAAAAGCAGGCGGCAATCGCAGATCTGCGCATGGAACCGGCTACTAAGCTGATCTATAAATTCAAAGATCGTGTGTGGAACCCCGATGTCACTTATATGGCGCATCGTGGCGAAGCCGCCCGCTGGTGGACGCCTGCGTATGGGCGTAAGGGGGCTGATGCCGTGATTTCATGCTATGTGACCGCAGAGCGCGCGCAAAAGTTGGATCGTATGGATGAAGAGTCCGCGCTGGATATCGGCCTGAGCGATCTTTCGGCGCTGCTAGGGATGCCGCGTGCCCGGTTAAACGGGGAATTATTAGCGGCGCGGCGCGTCAGTTGGGCGAACCAGTCATGGATCGGCGGGGGCTACGCTTACGTTCCGGCAGGCAAGGCATCCGCCCGTCTTGCCCTCGCCGCCCCCGAAGATGGCGGCCTGTTTTTCGCTGGCGAAGCCACCGCCCATGATACCAACCCGCAAACGGTTCACGGCGCAGTTGAATCCGGTTGGCGCGCCGCCAGAGAAGCCGAAGCCTACATTCGCGCCCGTTCGCTTTAGTTCAGTATCATGATAGTTTACCGATAGGCACTTATATTTCCTTGAGGATTGCCAATGACTCATTCACGCCCTTATCGCGATGCCAGCGATATGGCGCGCCTTCAACAATACAATGCCGCGCAGATCGCCCATGATGCCTGTGGCTGGTTGTATCCCGGTGACATCTCACATCGCCTTTTTAACAATGGGCGCAGGCATGAACCGGCCGACCTGCTGCGCCTGTGGGAAGATGACGCGGGCGAAATCGCAGGCTGGGCGCTCGTCATTCCTGAGAAGAGTTTCGATGTGCAGTCGCATGATGCCACCGTGATCGCTGAGGCGTTGGCGTGGGTGGAGTCCAGTTTGACGGCTGGCAGTATCGAAACCGAGCTGTATGACGGTGATACGATTCGCACGGCGATCTTCGCGCAGCACGGATTCGCGCCCGACCCCGACGGGTTTCCATTCACGGTCACGCTGCGCGCGTTGGACGATCTGCCCCCTGTACCCGCGCTGCCAGACGGTTTTAGCATTCGTACAGCGGAGGGCATCCATGAAGCGGAATTGCTGGCGGCGGTTCATGCCGGGTCGTTTGGCGCGCAGTGGACGGTGGCGCAGTATGCACAGGTGATGCAATCGCCCGGATACGCGGCGGAGCGGGAATTTGTAGTCGTTGCGCCCGACAGGCGTTTTGCCGCCTTCACAGTGACCTGGCACGATGCGCTCAACCGGCTTGGTTATTTCGAGCCAGTTGGCACCCATGCAGACTTTCGGCGGTTGGGGCTGGCGCGCGCGATGATGATCCACGCCATGCACGCCATGCGCGCAGCAGGCATGACGTATGCCAGTGTCGTACACGAAGCGGCGCAAGAAAACCCGGCATCGGCGGCGTTATATGCGGCGCTGGGGTTTACACCGCAGTACAACACGCGTATGTGGGTGAAAAACAGAGAGGTCAATGCGATCAGTTAAGTATCTATCCATTCTTGCAGCCGAGCGTGGCACCGGTGTCTGATTGAGGGGTGAGGTTTACCGACAGACACCGGCTGCTTTAGCCTGTCACACAGGCTTCACGGGCTGTTTTTTGTTTGTTCGGCGTCGGATGTTCCGCTTCCGGTAGGCGCTGGCGTGTTTTGTCCGGAAATCGTCTCGGTTGCGCCTCCGATTTCAGTGAATTTTTTAGCCATTGCCTCATCTTCGAAAAGTGCGGTTCTCGCTTGCACCGAACTATGCGCGCCAAGATCATTGGCAGTAACCGTGTTTGTCTTAACATCATTTTCGAACTTACCGTTCGCGGCGTTAATGTCGCCAAATGAGCCTAGCATTTCCGTAGCAACCAGTTTTCCGTAAACCATAACGTCTTCATGTATTTCCTTCTTCCGCTGAATATTTGCCGCGCTGCTCTGCCTATTCATCAAACGCATGACCGCTTGATTGCCGATAGCGCGCTGCAACCGTAGGATGCTGGAAGCGGGCAATGTGATGGTGTGCGCTGAATGTGTGATCGATTCATCATGTCTTGCATCTGCGCCGCGGCGCCGTTCCGGCTCTCTCCCTGCTTGTTTTTGAAACTGCTGTCCCATGATCTACCGCCTTTGCTTACACTGCTCAAGCATCAGGCTAGAGTATGAGCGTCACAAAATCATCACGGCGCTGTTACAGGCGGCAGGAAGGCCGTTGTGTTGGGGCATAGAGTGCGCGGAAGATTGAATAAAAAAGTCCCGCGAACGGGACTCCTTTATGTGCTGCTGATGAGAAGGCTAGGGCTATCGCTGCTCTGCCAATCCCTCTCGCTTCACTTCTGCTACCACTTCGCGCAGGGTTTCTACAG
>CAZBPB010000076.1:2528-2990 GCA_964493565.1 uncultured Pleurocapsa sp.
GCCGGGAATCAAGTATCGCATCGCGAAAATTTGCGCCGGAACTCCCTCAAGCCCGTAAGCATGTGCCTGCCGAACATCCTGCGTCACCTCAAGGTCATATTCGGCATATTTCGCCGGATCGCTCATCACGCTGGCAAACGCTTCGCCATCCAGCCCCGCGCTTTCGGCAATTTCGCGCAAAACCGCAAGCTGGCTGATGTCTCTGGCTTCGTGCCAGTAGGCGCGTTTGACCGCCTCATGAAATTCATGATTGCCCTGCGCTTCGGCATACTTATCGGCAATCAGCGCCAGCCGGCTGTTGATGCCGGACGGGCCGGAATTGATCTCAAGCCCGTATTGTTCGCGCATCATGGCGTTGAACCGGGGCTGCCCGACTTCCTTGATATGCCGCAAGTATTCCGGCGATACCGGCGGCGAGCCTGCCGGGCGACTTGCCGCGCGGCGATCCAGCCAACTTCAGCG
>CAZBPB010000076.1:3000-4982 GCA_964493565.1 uncultured Pleurocapsa sp.
ATGTGCACATCTTCCGTCTTTTGCAGTTCTTTCAGATTCAAGGCTGCCGCGTAGCACCACGGGCACACAAAATCTGACCACACATCTACTTGAATAGCCATCGAGCAATTGCCTCTATGTGTCATGGGAATAGGATAAGTTTTGATTTGAATACGGGATCGAAATCCCCACCCTGCCGCGTGGCATTGTAGGGGTGTAGTGCATTCGTGCCGTGTGTTCACATCACATCAGACGCTTTCATCTGCTAGCATCTTTCGCGTGCGCGCTCCAGCATCACGGCGACAAAGCCGGAACTGTTCGTATCAGGGTTCATCCGGCTTATCCTGCCGCTGAAACGCAATCTCGCCGGTCACGCCAAGTTCCATCAGCGCCTCTCGCACCCGCGCCACGTCTGCCGCGTCATCGGCATCATACGTTAGCACATGAATAACCCGATCTGGCTGATCCACGCCCTGTGACCGCGAAGCCGTCGCCGCCTTCGATTTGTAGCCCAGCTTGCCATCCCATGTCGCCTGTTTGATCATCGCCCACAGCGCGTCAAGTTCCTGCTGCGTCGTGGTGATGATGAAAACTCCGGCGCGTGGTGTGGGTTCATGTCCGGCTGTTTTACGCTTGGCCTCCACCCAGTACACGCCGGCAGCTTCCGAAGGTATCGCATCGGCATCGTGCGCCATCCGCGCCTGCTGCACCATGCGTATCAAATCCATATCAAGGGGATCGTTCGGGGGCATATTGTGTTATCCATGCGGCTAAAAATACGCGCTCGCTGTGCTTTTCCTCCCCTCCCGGTGTATGCCCTGAGTGAGGAGGTGACACTAAAAATCTGAGAAGAGATTTTGGCGCGTTTCTCGCTTGTATTCAAAGCATGAGCGAAATAAGACTTGCGCCTCAGCATTGGCGCGGAAAAGCTGCTGTCGCCCCCGGTTCTGTGTACGGAGAGGCGACTGAGGGATGAAGTTTATAGAAGGCGACTAACCAGTATCGTTCCCCTTCTTGCTGTTGTAAGCCAGTGGAATCACAAACCCGAACTTGCTGCCTTCGCCATGCTTGCTGGAAAAGCGCAGCGTGCCGCCGTGCTGCTCCACAATCCGCTTGACCAGATACAGCCCCAGCCCGGTGCCGTCAATCTTGGCGGTTTCCTCGCTTTTCACACGGTAGAACGGCTCAAACAGGCGTGTCTGGCTCTCTTCGCGAATGCCCACGCCGGTATCAATCACCTCGAAAAGCGCCACATCTTTGTCTTCACGCGCCAATCGAACGGTCACAAAGCCCCCCGGCAGCGTGTACTTGATCGCGTTGCCGACAAGATTAGCAATCGCTTCGGGCAGGCTGGCAGCATCCGCCATCACCTCCAGCGGCGTGGTGTCTAGCTGCGTGATCAGGTTAATTTCTTTCTGCCGCGCTTCGTCCCGGTGCTCCACAATCGCCTTCAACACCAGTTCGTTCAGCGAAACTGGTACGCGCGGCTGATTCCGCAGGGTGTTCACCCGTTCCAGCGACAAAATTTCGGTAGACATTCGCTGAATGCGTTCGCCCGCCCGCCGGATAGCATCCACATATCCGCGCTGTTCTTCAGTCAGCACCGGCTCAAGGTCAAACGAGAGGATGTCCAGATACCCGAGGATGATCCCCAGCGGGCTTCGCAGGTCGTGGCTGGCGATCCGGATCATGTCCGTCTTTAGCTGCTCTAGCTCGCGCATCGTACTAAGCTGTTCCTGCGAAAGCTCATACAGCCGCGCATTCTCAATCGCCGGGGCAACCCGCGAGGTCAGCATCTGCACGTACTCAAACACCGCTTCAGTGAATTGTTCGGGTTTTGAGGTTTCTAGATTGATCACCCCCAGCAGCTTATCATGGGTAACCAGCGGGATGGCAATTTCTGCCGTCGTTTCAGGATAATCTTCAACGTAATCAGGATCAGCTTTCACGTCAGTCACCCGCTGCCCTTGCCGCAGGCGCATCGCGCGTCCGGTAATGCCAGC
>CAZBPB010000076.1:4992-6028 GCA_964493565.1 uncultured Pleurocapsa sp.
AGGGGCGCGTCATAAATGCGCTCTTCGTGTGTTCCCGCCGCGCGCACCACAATGATCGTGTTGTCCCTGATCAGCCCGATGAACCCGCTTTCCGCGCTGCTCAAAATCATCGCCGCGTTAAGCGCCACTTTCAGCACTTTTTCTACTTCTAGCGCGTGATTTAGCTCGTTGTCCACCTGTTGCAGCACCGAAAGCAGCACCATGCGCTGCGCCAGCGCCTCTTCTACCGCCTTACGGTCGGTCACATCGCGTACAATCCCGCGAAAGCCAACCGGATGATCGTCCTCATCCCGCCGCACTGAAATTGAAAGTTCGACGGTGGTAGTTGAGCCGTCCCCCCGCGTCACCTTGCTTTCAAATGCCCGCACCGGCTTGCCTGTCCGGTACACATGGTTGAAGGCGCGTTCCGTTGCCTCAGCCGTAGCTTCATCTGTAAAGGCGCGGAAAGAGTACGGTTTCCCATCCAGCAAATCTGCTTTTGAACTGCCCAGAATACGCGCCAGCGCGCTGTTCAACAGCGTGAAATTGCCCTTCAAGTCAACTTCGTAATAGCCGTCCTCAATATCTTCCAGAATGCTCCGGTTTGTCAGCCGCGCATCTTGCAGCGCCTCTTTCTCTTTCTGCCACTCGCTCACGTCATAGGCAACGCCAATCACGCCGATGATGTTATTCTGATCGCGCAGGGGCGAGCTGTGCGTCTCATAAAACTGCTCGCCAATCTGGACGAGGGTGCGCGTGCTCTCGCCGCTTAACACTGTCCGCATTAAAGTTTCAAGTTTGGGAATATCGAAAATCCCCGAAAGATCGTAGATCGAGCGCCCGACCATATCTTCCGCGTTCAGCAGTTCCGGCTCTATATCGCGACCTTCCATCATGGTCACAATGCCGTCTCTGTCCAGCGTATACACGATCAGCGGGGATTGTCGCAGGATCGCCGCAAGCCGCCGGTTATCGTCACCGGATGCAGGCGGCAGCGGCGCGGCGCTGAGGGGTTTTGTTCGTCCGCGCTTTTTGTCTCGATCCATGCAGGTTTCGG
>CAZBPB010000076.1:6049-10122 GCA_964493565.1 uncultured Pleurocapsa sp.
AATACATGCTTAAGGAGCGGTCATGAATTAATAATGAATTTGCTGCCCTGAATGACCCCACCGCACTCGCTTCTATCAATACCCCTTATAACCCTTCGCCCCATCCTTCCCATTCTATCTGCGGAATAGGGACACGTGGTGAGGTTTATTTCCCCGTGTCTCTCCAAGATTTCGCCCATTCGCTATTCAAAAGGAGTCATCATGTTAAACTGGCTGTCTGAACGCTTCCGTCCCCGTCAACCCCGCCCCCGTGTTCCCACAATTCCCGCCGTCGCTGCCCATCATGCGCCCTTTGGCCTTGCCGCGCTGGATGCGCCAGAGGATGCAGGCCGCGTCTACGCTCAGTCGCCATGGGTTTATGTCGCCGTCAACCGCATTGCCGAAGCCGCTGCGCTCGTGCCTCTCAACATCGTCAGCCGTGATGCCGCAAAATCCGCCGCCAGCAGTCATCCCCTGCAGCGCCTGTTGAACGCGCCAAACACTTTTTTGAGTCGTTTCGAACTGTTGGAACAGACCGTTGGTACTTTGGAGTTGTTTGGCAATGCTTACTGGTTTCTAGCCGGAGATGTTCGGGGTCGCCCTGTCGAAATCTGGCCGCTTCCTCCCGGTCGGATGCGCGTTGTGCCTGATGCTGAACAGTTCGTGCGCGGCTATATTTACGAGTTAGACGGTCAGCGCATCCCCCTTGAACCAGCCGAGATCGTCCATTTCAAACGCTGGCATCCCGCCAATGATTTTTATGGCCTTTCTGCGCTTCAGGCGGCGCGTCTTGCTGTCCTTAGCGATCAGGCAATGGCCAGTTGGAATCACGCCGCTTTTGGTCAGGATCGCGGTGTCCCGGCAGGCATGGTGATGATCAAAGACTTCATCTCAGATGCCGACTTTGAGCGCCTCAAGCGTGATTGGCGCGCCAGCTATGGCGGTGGCGAACGGCGCACGGCCTTTCTGCGCGGGCAGGGCATCGAGTGGCAGAATATCGGCCTCAGTCATCAAGATCTCGACTTTTTGCAAGGGCGCGCCGCCAATCGCGATGAAATCCTCAACATCTTCGGTGTACCCATCGGTATGCTCAGCGAAAATGCTACCGAAGCCAACGCAAAAGTCGCCGAGCGCCTGTTCATCGAGCGCACGCTCTGGCCTAAACTCACGCGCATCGCTGGCAAAATCTCGCAGGATCTGCTCCCCTTCTGGCCCGGAAATTATGCCGCCGAATTTGAAGATATCCGCCCCACCGATACGCAAACCCGCCTCAACGAGATTCAAACGGCTTCCGCCGTCCTCAGCATCAATGAAATCCGGGATCGCTACTACCACCTGCCGCCTGTTGAATGGGGCGCGCGTCCGCCTACTTTCCACCCCGTGTCGCTGCCCGAATTGTAATGACATTCTTACGACCAGGTTAAAGGTTTCATGGTATCGTTACCGTGTCGTTTCTTATCCTGCGGAATCGTTAATGCCCATCAACATTGTTTGGGAAGACGACGAAAAAACCATCCTCCGCATGATCCTCAGCGGTAAATGGACGCTCGAAGAATTTCATGACGGCTTCAGTGAAACATTGACGCTGTATCGCTCCGTCCCCCACGACATAGACTTGATCATTGATGCCCGGCGAAATCAGACCAATATGCTGAATATCATTTCATCGCTTGGGCGCTTGGATGCCGACACTCGCCCGAATCATCGTTCGGTCACAGTCGTCGGCATCAATCCGATGCTGCGTGTTGTGGGCAGCGCCAGCCTGAAAATCGCCCCCCATCTCAGCCGTAACCTCGGCTTTGTAGAGACCGTTGAAGATGCGCGAGCGCGAATATTGCAGCTTCGCGCCCGCCGCAGCGCAGGCCGCGCCTGATTTTCATCTTCGCCTGTTTCACAGCGGTGAACACAAGCATCTAAACCGGAGTCAGGGCAGCAAACAGCCCTGTTCAACATCCCCGCCCGTTTTCCTCCCCTCTCTGTGTACGGAGAGGGGAACGAGGGGTGAGGTTTTTTCACTTGCGTGGGAGAAGGGGCTAGGGGATGAGGAGTCAGAAAATGAGGGGTGAGGGTATTAAACCGCCCTTGGAGCCTTATCTTGTTGATGCTTTTTGCTCGGCGTCCACCGGCAGCATAAATGTGAACCGTGTGCCCGGATCATCGCCTTCCACCCAGATGCGCCCGCCGTGTGCCTCAATCGCCAGCCGGCAAAATGGCAGCCCCAGCCCGATCCCATCCCGCCCGGAGGTTGAGTGGATGCGGTAATATTTGTCAAAAATCGCTTCGCGTAGATGATTCGGAATACCCGGCCCGTCGTCAATCACGCTGATGTAAGCCGCGCCACCGGTTGCGCTGCCGGTTACTCGAATGCAGCCACCTGCAGGGGTGTACTTAATCGCATTCTCAATCAGGTTCACCAGTACCCGCTCCATCAGGTTGCCGTCCACCTGCAGCATGGGCATGGCAGGGTCTATATCTACCGTTAGCTGGTGATCAGCTTCCATTGCCAGCGGCATCACAATCTCTGTCACCTCGTTCATCACTTCCGGCAGCGGCGTCGGTTGTGGGTGCAGTTGAATAGTGCCATTCTCCAACCGCTCCATATCCAGCAGACTGCGGATCATCCGTCCGATTTGTCGGGCAGATCGTGCGCCAGTTTGTACGAGTTCTTCAACCCTGCTGTCAGTGGATGCCGCTAACAGGCGGTCAAGCGCGGCAAAGCTGGTTTGGACATTCTGTAGAGGTGCGCGCAAATCGTGATAGGTCATCGCAGTCAAATCATGCTGTAGCTGCGCCTGACGATTTCGTTCTTCGTACGCCATTTCACGCTTAAGCATTGTCGCTGTCGCCGCCCCGATCAATTGGGCAGCCGCTTCCAGATCGTACAGCGAGTCGCTGTTAAATGGCGTGCGCTTTAAGCTGCGAAGGGCAATCACGCCGCAGATTTGTTCATGAGCCTTCAGAACTACCGCCGCGCTGTATCCGTCTGCGCTCGTAACTGTTCGCGTGCCTCGCAGCGCCGGTTCCAGCAGCCCGCGCCGCAGTTCAGCTTCATTGATTTCGCCAAGTACGCAAATATCGTGCAGGCCGCCGTCGCGGTCAATCGTCGCCGCAAAGGCCCCGCCCGGCAGGTACACGTTCATGAGTACGTGCAGCGCATTCAGCAGTAACTCCCGCGCCGACGGGTATGGCTCGTGCAGCGCCAGCGCCAGTTTGAACTGCCAGTCTAGCATTGCTGCCTTAGCCTCTCGAACTTCCATTGTCGCCTGTGCCATTCACTTGCGCCTTTACGTTCTTCATTTTTCCGTTGGGGATTGTATCCAGCTTCTCTCGAACATTCAATACGCGGGTTAGCGCAATTGCTGTTCATCCTTATGTGAATAGTAATGATTGTAACAGTGTTCGGGGCGAAGAACTTATAGCCTTAGACGAAAAATTTATGAAATCTTTTCAAACCACTGACGATGGGTCATCATCGCAGCGCTTTCACGCGGGAAACGGTGTAACAGCACACCAACAAATTTCAAACGTCATAGCCTGTAAGCTGCCAGACCTCACAAACAATTGCCCCGATGTTCCGGTAAACTCGCCGCTGCAAATCCTCCCCTCTCTGCGCGCGGAGAGGGGAACGAGGGGTGAGGTTTTCTTGAATGCTATCTACCGGTACTTTGTGATCACTTCGGCAAGCTGTCGCGCTGCTATCTGCGGCTCATGCGGCTGATATATGATCGGGTGTGTGGCGTTCAGCATACCGGTCAGCGGGATCACGCTGTCATACAGCAGCGGCACAACCGGCTTGCCCATGATCCGGAAATCGCGGTAAATCTGCTTGAGTACCGTGTTGGTCATGCTCTGCGGCGAAACCACCAGAATCATCAGCGAACATTCACGCTTCGCCTGTTCAATCGCCGCCCGCCAGGGATCGGTATCATAGGTCAGGTACTGATCCACCCACACCTTATGCCCGAAATCTTGCAGCGATAGCATCAATGGCGCCGCCACCTTCTGCCAGTCGTAACGGTCATAAACCAGCAAAATGTGATCTCTTAGCGATCCGGCTTCCAGCCCTGTGCCAAGCATCCGGGTGTTCATCGCCT
>CAZBPB010000076.1:10132-12144 GCA_964493565.1 uncultured Pleurocapsa sp.
TGGCTGAATATGGTACATGCAGCGTATCTTGCCGCGCCATCGCCGCGCCAACAACCGGCACAATATCGTCAGTATCTTCATCCAAAGGTGAAGTATCTGCTTCAATCGGCTGGCGCACATACTCCAACTGCACCATCGTTCCCAGTCGCAGTACATCCTTATGCGTCAATAAACTGGGCTGTGTTAGCGGCTGCCCGTTCAGCAGTGTCCCATTGGTAGACCCCATGTCCTCGGCGCTGTATCCTCGCTTTTCTTTACGCAAACGCAGGTGATACCGGCTAACTTCGGGATCAGGCAGCGTGATGTCGTTGCCCGGTTCGCGCCCTACTGTAATGATGATGTCGTCCATCGGGAAGATATGCCCAAGCCCCGGCCCGGCTGTC
The DNA here is from genome assembly GCA_964493565.1 of uncultured Pleurocapsa sp. GTDB lineage: Bacteria > Chloroflexota > Anaerolineae > Aggregatilineales > Phototrophicaceae > Flexifilum. Next base: position 10,516 of record CAZBPB010000076.1, read on the forward strand.
ACCGTCACATAATGCCGCGCCGGTGCTTCACCATCTTCGTAGGGTAGGGTTTCAGTGGTTTTCAGTCGCGCGCCAAATGCCGGAAGGTTCAGGCGCTCGTATTCAAAGGTGATGCTGTCGCCAAGTTCCAGTACCGACCCCGGACGCAGCGGCCATGCCCCGCCCATCGCCCGCTGACCGTTTATAAACGTGCCATTACTGGAACTGCCATCTATAACATCGTAGTCGTCGCCACGCCGTATCAGCTTGCAGTGGTCACGACTTACCTCATTGTCACGGATGACAATCACATTTTTGCTGCCGCGACCTATCGTTACGTCGTCGCGTTCAAGTTCGTAGATCGCGCCGGGGGTCGGCCCACGCCGCATGATCAAACGCAGCATTCTCGGTCTCATCTCTTTTGAAGCTGTGTAGCCTCTGCTTTGAATGTAACTGTATAGTCAGCTTCAATTATGAACAAAGTATAGGCGCTACCTTCGGCGCTGTGTGTCAAGGATTCTAGACACAAAACCCGTTCGTGGGTTCCGATATCCAATCTTACATACTATGACGAACGATAGTGCCCAAAAGTTTCATGCGCCAGTAGGACTAATTTCCTACTCAGGCGAAAACATAGGCCGGCGGCAATTTGCCGCCGGCCTATGTTTGATTCCTAAATATCCAACCGTTCTTTCTCCCCGCTTGAGCGGCAGAAAGGGGACGGGGATGAAAGGTTCCTTATTCTGCTTCAGTCGCCTCCGCTGTCACTTCCGGGGTTGCCTCAGGTGTGGCTTCCTCAGTCGCCTCAGCAGCATCCGGAGTGCTAATCAGTTCCATGATTTCGGTGGCTTCAACCGTCGCCTCTACCGTCACTTCAGGTGTGGATTCAGGCAGCAGCGCGGGTATGAAAAGCTGCAATATGTCGGTGCCAACAATCCGCTGGGGGATGGTCGAAATCGTGATTGTGCCGCTTAATACAATCGGTTCAACCGTTTCCTCGGCCTCAGGTGTCACCTCTGAAGCTGCTTCGGCTGTCGCTTCGCTAAGCGGGCTGGCTGCTGGCAAATCTGCCGCGCTAATGGTAGTTGTCGTCACGTAATGACGCGCGTTATTGAAAGTTTTGCCGCCAACATGCATCACGTAAACGGCATCGCCGTCGCTCGTAGAGATGAAAACCGAGTATTCCGGCTCATCCAGCCCGTAAGCCGCCGGATCATCACCTTCAAAGGTGTCGTTCGCGTCTAACCCTGCAAGGCTTTGTACGGTGCTCGTAATCGGCAGTTGGTCAATACTGGCGCTGCTGCCTTCGATGATCCACAGGCCATCTTCCGTTCGAACGTAGACAACGCTCTCGCCAGTGTTGTTGTCACGAACCTGTAGGCGGTTAATCGCCTCTTGATTTGCATCCAGCGTCTCAAATAACGGCCCGCCCAGTGCCACAGTCGGGCTAGGGGTGGGCATCGTCGGCGCAGATGCCCGGTCATTGTTGATAACCAGCGCGGCGATGATCACCACTACTAGCGCCGCAATTAAGATGATCGTGCCTCTGCTCAAGCGCATGATCGTTCCCTCGTCAATCGTTGAAAGTTAAAGGTTACTAGCTCTTCACCTGCCCGCGTCTGCGGTTGCTACACCACACGTACACGCCAA
>CAZBPB010000077.1:0-1229 GCA_964493565.1 uncultured Pleurocapsa sp.
AATGGTGATCACGCTGATGTTATCTTTGCTCATGCGGGTATCAGCGGTACGCGCCAGATATTCTGGTATGGTTGAAAGCGGCATCGTGTTGAAGGCGGTGGCGATTTCATCGGACGTGATTTTGTCGCTCATGCCGTCCGAACACATCAGCAGCTTATCACCGGGCTGTAAATTGATGAGCAGGAGATCAGGCTCAATGGTTGCGCCTTTGCCGATGCCCCGCATCAACACATTTTTCTTGACTGAGCCATCAGGGTTTACGGCGGGAATCATCATTGTGGATACTGTAGAGTGATCTTCAGTGGCTTGAACGATGCCACCGGCGCGCCAGTGATACAGCCGTGAATCGCCGACATGAGCGACAAAAGCATTCCAGCCCTGAATGACGATGGCAACCATGGTACTGCCCATCATTACAGGCTTGCCGCTGCGGGCTGTGGCTTCGTCGGCAACGCGCCGCACTTCGCTGTTTACATCACGCAATCCGGCTTCCATCACTGCCGACCAGTTAGTGCTGGGGGATTTGGCTGTTTCGTGAAAGGCTTTGAGCATGCGCTTGACGGCAAATTCGCTGACGAATTCGCCCGCCTCGGCACCGCCTACACCATCGCATAAAACAAAGAAGCTTGCCGGTGACGATTCGTAAATTCCAATGGCATCTTCGTTATGATCACGCACCGAACCTGTAATCGAGAGCCAATTAGCGCGCAGCGTAGGGGCGTTGGACGGCACATTCTCCACGTAAAAGCCTCACTTGATAAAAATATGAGTTTTCGTCTAACAATATAGCATTGAACCCTATTTCTGGCATATACTGTTCGCATATTCCAGTATAAATGCAAGGATGAAAAGCAGATGGATCAGTCATCAATGATCTGGATCATCCCGGCAATACCAGCAGTGATTGGCGTGCTGCTGCTGTTACAATGGCTGTTTTTATCCATTTTGCCAGTGCGAAATCAGGAATCTAGCACACCATCGCGCGCCTCTGCTGCGCCGGTGATGTCTGCGCCTGCGCCAGTTTCGGCACCGCCACCTCAGCCGATGTATGCCGCTCCTCCGCCTGCGCCAGCCGCCCCGGCATACGCGCCGATCATGCCGCCGGCTGATGGCATTGCGCGAATGGCGTTTATTTCCGGGCTGCCGACGCTTCAGGAATACCCGCTTCCGGGAAATATGTTCCTGCTAGGACGTTTTTTCGCGCCTGAGCAGAATATTCAAATTGGTAT
>CAZBPB010000077.1:1239-12052 GCA_964493565.1 uncultured Pleurocapsa sp.
CACGCACAGTTTCGGGCTAATCCGGCAACCCGCGAGTTTTATATTTCAGATCTCGGCAGTTCTTTCGGCACGTCTTTAGTGATGCCGGATGGTATGGTTACGCGCTTGCAACCGAACCGCGAGGAACGGTTGTATAACGGCGATATTGTTCAATTTGGAAATGGGGTGCGCGCGCGCTTTATCTTGCCTTGCGAGGCGCGATCCTCAGTTACCCAGCTTTAGTGTAAATGTAAGAATGAAGGAAGTAGGATGGTTGATTTACAAGCCGGCGTAAAAGTCAAGAATTACACGCTGGAGCGACAACTCGGTCGTGGCGCATCTGGAGAAGTTTGGAAGGCTTATGATCCTTTCAAAACAGTCGCCATCAAATTCATGAATGAAACGCTGATGAGCAGCGCCAACGTCGCAAAACACCGCGAACGAATGCTGCGTGAAGTCGAAGCGATGCAAAAGCTGCAGCATCCAAATATTCCGGCGCTTTACGACTACGATCTCGATTATGCGCGTCCCTATATCGTGATGCGTTACGTTGGCGGCGATACCTACGATAAGTTGATCGCTAACGGGGAAATGCTGCGTATTCCTATTGAAAGGCGCATGGATCTGGTGCGCGAACTGGCTTCCGCGCTGCAGGCTGCGCATGAGGCAGGGGTGATCCATCGAGACTTAAAGCCTTCAAATATCACAGGTATTGAAAACCCGTATTTGCTGGATTTTAGTATTTCTCTTGACCAGCGCGAGGCAGAAGCCACCCAACGATTTATCGGCACGACGCTGTATATGTCCCCGGATGGTCAAGCTGACTTGCTGGCGGACAATTTCGGGTTCGCGCTGGTTGCATATGAAATTGTTTTCGGCAGACATGCTATCTGGAATCCTTCGGACCAGATTTATAACCAGTACATTGCCTATGAGCGTATAACTACGGGGAAATGGCGCTGGCCGTCAAAGATTCCGCCGAACGAACTGCCTTCTGATTTGCGATCAGCAAATTTACAAGAGATGGATCGGGTTTTTTCCAAGGCGATTGGTGAACGCGAAACTCGCTACGGCGATCTTCGAGATTTCGTTCGCGATTTGCGGGCAGCGATATACCCGACATCAACCAGTGTAGCTGACGATGATTACGTTCCGACGATGATGCTTTCCGTGGCAGATGTTCAGGAACGGATGAAGTCCACACCGCCGATTCCAACGCCTGCGCCTGAGCCGAAACCAGCTCCGGAACCTAAAGTAGTGTCAGCGCCTGTGCCACCGGCACAGCAGTTCGACGCGATGCCCACAACGGTACAGCCCATCGCTCCTATGCCAACGCCGCCTGCACCCGCCGCGCCACCGCCGCCTGCGCCACCTGCGCCAGTGGGTCAGCACACCGAGCTTGAAATTGATGTGAAGACGGTGCCATACGATTCGTTGGCAAATCGCGAACAGCACCCTAATGCACCTGTGCCGGATAAGACCGAACTCGATTTCAATTTCGATACATCGTCCAGACCACCGATCAATTCTGCTCCGGCGCCGTCTGTTGGCGACAAAACAGAACTTGAATTTTCATTCCCGTCAACGCCGCCTGTGCCCGCCCAGCCAGCGGTACAGCGTCCGCCGCAGCAAGTGCAAGCGCCCGCGCCGGATCCGAACTATACGCTGATGGAGTTCAACAGCGCCGCACCACAGGTACACAATCCGCCACCTCCGCAGCCCGTACGTGGCGCACCGCCGCCACCAACACCTGTAGGGGGTGGGGCAGATTTCACAATGATGGAGATGCAAGCGCCAGCACGTCCGGCTGCCAATCAGCCAGAGAGCTTTACGATGCTGGAGATGCAGGCTCCGCAGCAAAACTACCAGAGCGGCGGTGGCAATTTTACGATGATGGAATTTAACAGCGCGCAGGTGTACCAGCAGCAGGCGCACCCGCAAACGCAAAATCGCCGCAAGCAGCCGCCGGTAATCATGCGCATCATTATCTTGCTGTTGATGCTGCTGTTTTTCATTGTGCTGGTGTTTGGCGTGCTGGTGCTGACTGGCACCGTCAGGTTTGGATGAGTTAGGTAAAAAGCGGGGACGTAGAACGCCACATCCCCGCTTTTTAGCAAATATGGGTCTGCTATAAATAGATTAGTTCAAGCCCACCCACGATCATAAAGGTCAATTTTATGCCACAGCCGAATATTTATCGTGTACACAACCCGTATGATGACAGCGTGGTCGGCGAGGTGACTGAGTCTTCCCGCGAAGATGTTGAGTATGCGATTGCACATGCTGCCGCCGTGCGCGGCACGATGGCTGATATGACCGCATATCAGAAGGGAACGATACTCGATAAAGCCAGCAATGTGATTGCTGATCAGGTGGAACCGCTGGCGAAGCTTATGGCGCAGGAAAGCGGCAAGCCGATACGCTATGCGCGGGCGGAAGTGAAGCGGGCAGTAGAAACCTTTAAGTTCTCGGCTGATGAAGCGCGGCGGCTGCATGGTGAAACGGTGCCATTGGACGCAGCGCAGACTGGCACTGGTAAAGTAGGATATTTCGTTCGTGTTCCGGTAGGCGTCATCGCGGCGATCACCCCATTCAATTTCCCGTTAAATCTGGTGGCACACAAAGTTGCCCCAGCCATCGCCGCAGGCTGCCCGATTGTCCTTAAGCCAAACCCGCAAACACCGCTGATTTCGCTGAGATTGGGCGAAATATTAGCGGAAGCGGGGCTGCCGGATGGGGCATTTCAGGTGGTGATCGGCGGCGCAGACGTGGGGGAGTGGCTGACGACCGACCCGCGTGTAGCCATGATCACTTTTACCGGCAGCGTTGGCGTTGCCCAGGCAATCAGTAAAAATGCAGGTATTCGCCGCACGACCTTTGAACTGGGCGGGAATGCCGCCATGATCATTGATGAGACGGCTGATTTGAATGTGGCGGTTGAGAAGGCGGCAGTAGGCGCGTTTGCATACAGTGGCCAAATTTGCATCAGCGTACAGCGGATTTACGTGCAGCAAAGCAAGTACGCGGCATTCAAACAGGCCTTTGTGGAGCGTGTGAACCGTCTGGCTGTCGGAAATCCGATGGATGATGCGACGGAGCTTGGGCCGCTGATCAATAATGCTGCGGCTGAACGAATTTATTCATGGCTGGAAGAGGCGAAAGCTTCCGGCGCACAGGTAGTCGTTGGCGGAACGCGAGACGGACGCACGATTCAACCGACGGTTCTGGAAGGGGTTGACCCACGCATGAAAGTGATGTGCTCTGAAGTATTTGGGCCAGTGGTCAATCTAATCCCCTATGATAGCTTTGAGCAGGCGTTGGATGCTGTCAACGATTCAGAGTTTGGCTTGCAGGCAGGGGTGTTCACCAGTGACATCAAACGAGCTATGCAGGCAGTGAAACAGCTTGACGTTGGCGGGGTGATGATCAACGAATCCCCCATGTTCCGCGTAGATCAAATGCCGTATGGGGGAAATAAGCACAGCGGCGTTGGTCGTGAAGGCCCGCGCTTCGCGGTGGAGGATATGACGGTTCTAAAAATGGTGGTTATTCAGGGATAAGCGCGTTCACTTCATCTCTTGAAGGCATACTTCGCGCGGTTCCGGGACGGGTAACGCAAATACCCGCAGCGGTATTGGCAAATCGTACAGCTTCGCTTAACACTCTTTCTTCACCCAGTGCTACTGCTAGCGCGCCAGTGAAACAATCGCCTGCGCCGGTTGTATCTACAGGCTGCACTTGAATCGCCGGGATGTTTATGCTGTTTTTAGCGGTTACAATTTGCGCTCCACCTTCCCCTAAGGTCACTATCACAATTTGATCATCGCGGCGAATAAGAGAACGCGCCGCCGAATCAATATCATCCAGCGCCATCCGCGACAACACTTCTAACTCTGTCTCATTTGGCGTTAGTATGTCGGCGTTGGCGAGTATTTCATCAGAGAGAGCGGCTGCCGGAGCGGGGTTCAGAATGGTGCGTACATTACTTTGCTTTGCGAGTTTAAGCGCATAAGCTGCTGCGTCAATGTCTGTTTCAAGCTGGGTAATTAGAATATCTGCGCGGGCAATGGCTTCTGCAGCGTTATCAATATCCTGGCGGCTAAGCGCCGAATTTGCCCCGAGAATAACAACAATCGCATTCTGCCCGGTGGTCTCTTCAACCCAGATCGGAGCGACACCTGTGGGGTTTTCGGGATCGCGAATGACATAGCGGGTGTTGATATTTTCGCTGTTCCAGATCTGGAAGGCGTTATCCGCAAAGATATCGGTGCCAACGCGACCGACAAAAGTGACATCTGCGCCGAGTCGTGCTGCTGCAACCGCTTGATTTGAACCTTTACCGCCGGGTCCGGTTTGAAAACTCGTTCCATGCAGGGTTTCACCGGGGCGCGGCAAACGCGGCATATAGCTGGTCAAATCCATGTTAAAGCTGCCCACGACGACAATTTTTGCAGTCATACAATCCCCCAAAGTGCGGAAGCGTGCCAACTATACCCGAATCACGCATTTTCAGAAACGATCCACTGAATTTCCTACGCCTTAGGACAAGAGTACCTTCTGCACACTTGCGCGTTTTTGATTTCGACCTATAGTCCAATCTAGGTGATTTATCCGGGGATGTAACTGATGCAACAACTTTCCAGACGGGACATGCTGAAGCTTTCTGGATTGGCGGCACTTGCTGCCAGCAATGTGGGTTGGTTGGCAAAAGTACGCGCTCAGGAAGGCATTACACCGGTTGATCCAGGCTGGCATGTGCTAAGCCGGGTCACGTGGGGGCCAATGTCCAGTGATGTTGCGCGCATCGAAGAAATGGGCGTGGAAGCATACATTGACTGGCAGCTTTCACCTGAGAATATACCAGACCCATTGGTTGATGAGTGGCTTAGCAAGTTTGATTATCTTGCCGGCCCCGCACGGGCGATTTACAACCGCGCTTACGAAGATGACTATGTATATACCGTAGTTCCCTGGCAGCGGGTTTACCGCGCGGCTTACAGCGAACGCCAGCTTTTTGAATTGATGGTCGAGTTTTGGACGGATCATTTCAATGTGCCTGCTGGCGATAATATGGGCGAAAAGATCGTTGATGATCGTGAAGTGATTCGCCGCCATGCACTGGGAAATTTTCGGGATCTGTTGTTCGCTTCGGCGCAAAGCCCGGCTATGTTGTATTACCTGAATAATGCCGAGAGTGTGGCGGAACACCCGAACGAAAACTATGCCCGCGAAGTGATGGAATTACATACGCTGGGCGTGAACGGCGGCTACACTGAACTGGACGTAAGAGCGGTTGCGCGCGCGCTGACTGGCTGGACGGTGGCGGATACGGCGAACGGAACGGGCTCGTTTTATTTTGATGGCAGCGTTCACGACTACGAAGAAAAGCAGGTTTTAGGCTACGTTTTACCTGCGGGGCGTGGGATTGAAGATGGCTTGCAGGTTCTGGATATTCTGGCGACGCACCCTTCAACGGCGCGGTTCGTTGCCGGGAAACTCGTGCGCCGCTTTGTGAGTGATCAGCCCCCGGAAGAACTGGTCGAAAGCGCGGCATCGGTTTTTCTGAACAGTTCGGGCGATATTCGCCAAACGATGCGCCATATCTTACTGTCGCCACAATTTGCAGGGGCGCAAGGACAAAAATTTCGCCGTCCGATTGATTTTATGGTGGCGATGCTGCGGGCGCTGCGCCCCGGTTTGGAATTTGGCGCGCAGCCGTATCTCGTGTGGTCGCTAGAAGACCTTGGTCAACTACCCTATAACTGGCACCCGCCCAATGGTTTTCCGGATGCTGCTGGCGCGTGGCTGAATACCAACGGTTTACTCAATCGCTGGAATCTGGCGTTGGGGTTCCCTTATGCCAGCGAAGGCTGGTGGGACGATATTTCGCTTGATCTAAATGCAATCGTGTTTCGCGCCGCCAATGCAAATCAACTTGTTGCAAACGCTGCTAGCGCCATTTTGGGGTCACCAGAGCGCCTTTCGCGCGAAGATTTCGAATTACTGGCGGCATTTGTGGCTGATGATGGCAACCCGACTATCCCACTTTCGGATGAGGCGCGCGTAGATAAACTGCCAACACTGATTGGCCTGCTTTTGGCCTCACCTCAATTTCAGTGGCACTGAGGAGCATAAACGATGAATATGCAAACCATAAAATCCAGACGCGATCTGCTCCGCTCTTTTGGTCATCTCGGAATTGTTGGCGTGAGCAGTACGTTATATCCGGGCTGGATGCCACGACTGGTATTCTCGCCACGTTACCAGAACAATGCTCCGGGTGAACGGGATGTGCTGGTGGCCATATTTCAGCGCGGCGGTATGGATGGACTGAATGCAGTAGTCCCCTTTGGCGAGGGCAGTCTGTATTATGATCGCCGTCCAACAATTGCCATCCCTGAGCCGAACAGCAGCGCATTAGCGGCCATTGATCTGGATGGATACTTCGGTCTGCATCCATCACTGCGTCCTCTAAAGGATGTATGGGACGCGGGTTCGCTGGCGCTTATTCACGGGGCAGGGTCGCCGGATCCGACGCGATCCCATTTTGATGCAATGGAATATATGGAACGCGGTACGCCGGGAGATCGCTCCACCGCGGCAGGCTGGATTAACCGTCACTTGCTTTCCGCAGCGTGGCAGAACGACTCGCCGTTTCGAGCGGTGGGGATTGGCGCGATGGTGCAGGGGTCGCTGCGCGGCATGTCTCCGGCACTGGCTCTGCAATCTATTGCCGATTTTCATTTGCAGGGCAGGGATGATCAACTGACGGCAGTTTCACGCACAATCGCCGGTTTATACAACATCAGCGCACCTGAAGACTTATTGAGCGCGCAAGCCTCTGAAGTCTTTGATACCGTCAATTTATTGAGCCAGATGTCTAATCTGGACTATGCGCCAGCGTATGGCGCAGTCTATCCCGAAAGCGCTTTTGGGATTGGTCTCAAGCAAGTTGCCCAGCTGATCAAAGCGGATGTTGGGCTGGAGGTGGCAGCGGTTGATATTGGTGGCTGGGATACTCATGAATCGCAGGGCGGCGCGGAAGGTGAGTTTGCTTATTTACTCAGCGATCTCGGACAGGGATTAGCCGCTTTCTACACCGATATGCAGGATTTTATGTCCGGCGTGACGGTTGTAACGATGAGTGAGTTTGGCCGCCGCGTGGATGAAAATGCCAGCGCAGGTACCGATCATGGTCATGGCAATGTGATGATGGTGATGGGCGGTGGCGCGGTTAGCGGCATGTATGGGCGATGGGTCGGGCTAGGCAGCGATGTGCTGGACGACAGCGCGCTGGCAGTGACCACCGACTATCGGGACATACTCAGCGAGATCTTGATCAAGCGTTTGGGCAATTCGGCAGTGGATCAGATTTTCCCCGGCTACAGTATGAACCCGCTCAATATCTTTCAGACGCGATAGGTGTGACACGATGAAACTCCGATGGATTGGAATCGTCCTTACCATCCTGATACTGACTGTTACGGTGGCTTCAGCACAAGAAACCGCGACTGCGGATCAGGTGATTGCCATTGTCGCTACCAGCTATCCGTACTCGGTGGCGCTGGAAGCACATCCTGAATGGCGGATTGAGGCGTTTAACACCCGGAACCGCTATGGAATCTGGCGGGTGCAGTTCTGGGATGCCAGCGGGGAAGAGATAGGTTATGCCGACGTTAGCCCGGAACGCGGCGCAGTCATGTACTATGAGGGGTTATTTTACGCAACTGAAGCTGAAAGACAGGCGGGATATGATGCCGTTCATGCTTTTCTGAGTACGAATCCAGAGCTTGAGGCATTGGATGTTCCGCTTGAGGAACTGGATACATGGATTGATTATGACCCCTGGAACCGCGCCTGGAATGCGTGGATCGAAGATGGGTATGATTCGTTGTACGCTGTCGTTCGGTTTGGTGATGGCATGCCCTGGACGCTGAACGATCCCGAGTTGGTCAATATCGCTTTCCCGAATGTGTTGAGCTATGACGAATGGTATGAAGAAAATGAAAATCAAGCGATTCTGCTGGCATTTCAGCAAAATGAAATAGCGGCGGCGCTGCGTGATCAGAGTGGGTGGGTCGCTCTGGCGGTGCCAGCAGAAGGTGAGTTGCAGTCTGTGTGGAATGTAGAGTTCCTCAGCGGCGATCAGGTTGTGGCAACGGCAGTAGTTGATTTGGCCAATCAACAAGTCATTGAAGCCAGCGCTGCCTGATTAAGTTGTGAGCGTAACGTTTGGCAATGCAGTTGGCTCGTGAGGAAGTTGGGCAAGCGCATCTAGTTTTGAACGCGCACCGGGCAAGGTGACAGTGTGGTAGATAGCTGAGGCCGTTTGCCGGATATGCTGCGGACGCAGGCGGCGCGGGTCACGCAGCGAAGCGCGAAGATCGTTCATGATCTTTTTTGATCTGTATTCCTTGTGCACAACTGTATGGAGCTGGCGGTAGAACTCGGTGCGGTAGGGGCCGCGATAGAGCATGGCTAAATCCTGACTGTCAATCCAGTTGGCGCGCTCACCTAATTCATGTTTTACAGCGTTGTAAAAGCCGGTGCCGGGGAGTGGATAGCTGACCGAGATGCCAATGTCGTCCGGCATCAGATCGCGTACCATTTTTAGCGTCAATTCGATATCTTCACGGGTTTCGCCGGGATAGCCAAATTGCAGGAAGAAGGCAACTTTGATGCCGTGTGCGTGAAGCTGGCGGGTAGCCTCATATATTTGCTTGACCTGTGTCCCTTTTTCCATTGCATCCAGAATTTTCTGCGATCCACTTTCTGCGCCAACCCAGACAATTTGCGCGCCAGCACGCGCTAAAGCGGGAATCGTTTTCCCGCGTAAGAGCAAATCTACCCGGTTCAGGCTCTTGAAGGGGATACGCAAATTGCGTTGGTTAAGCTGATCGGCAAATTCCTCGATCCAGCGATCCTGAATGCCCATGATGTCATCCATAAACCAGATATGATCGGGGTTGAAGCGCTCCTTCAGCCATGCCATTTCTTCGACTACGCTGGCGGCACTGCGTACGTTATAACGCTGCCCCCAGATGGGCTTGGCGCACCAGTTGCAGTGAAACGGGCAGCCGCGTGTGGTGACCAGATTCATCGAGTAATAGCCGTGATTCTGCACCCACACATCGCGATATTTGTCTCGATCTACCAGATCCCATGCTGGAAAGGGAATCGCGTTCAAATCGGTTGCGACCGGGCGGGGCGGTGTATGGATAGTTTCGCCATTACTAGCCCGGTAGGCGAGGCCGCGAACTTCTGACAGCGGGATTGTAATACGTCCCTCAAGCACATTGAGCAGTTCGGGCAGCGAAAAATCGCCTTCTCCGGGCAATATGTAGTTTGCGCCGCGCTGAAGGTATAGATCGGCATGATCGGTCATATCGGCGCCAGCGACAATAATCATGCAGCCCTGCGCTCTAGCAGCATCAATCATTTTGAAGGCGGCTTCGCGCATACGAAGCAGACTCATCTTGCTCAGATAGTTGAAGTTGTCTTCAAAAATAACTGCATAACGGAGCTGGTGGGTTTTGAGGGCTTCAACCCATGCTTCTACGCCTTCTGCAAGCATGGCATCAAAAAGCGCGACGGAATAGCCCTGTTCACGTACAATCGAGGCGGCGTACAACGTTCCCAATGGTGGATAAGGCTGCATGGCATCCCACAGTTTGGGATCGAATCGCAAAAAGTACGATTGGCCGAAAAGAATGTCGGTCATTCAGCGATATCCTTGTCTGTACGAAATTAGTTTAGCGTGTTTTTCGAAACCATGCGCGGCGCGGATGGGGTAGTTCATCAATCTCTAAGCCGGGTTCTTTAAGTGAACAGGAGGCAATCTGCCGGGCAAGTTTTAGATTGATAGATTTGGGCACGCTATCCAGCGTCGCAGGAAGTGCGGCGACATTTGGATATGTTGCCATGAGTTCAGGATCGCCAATTTGAGGCACATGATTGCGTACGATGAGCGCGATTTCAGAGCGGCGTTCAGGAAATTGAGAGGCTGCAAAAAAATCGCCGGAGACTGCCGTTGGCGGGTGAATACCTAGTATAGCGGCAGCATCCAGAGAAGCCTCAATCTGCGGAAGTAAATCCACAGGGATTTGCTGGCGCACCGCATGAATTTCGTCTAGTAGGTCACCATTGGCGGTCAGGCGAGAATCGCTACCGAGCGCCAGCCTGCCGCCTGCTTCTACCCATGCGCTGATGTCAGCCGTTATGCCCAGGAGATAGTTGTTGGTTGTTGGACACCAGATCAACCCCCGAATTTTCGGAGCGGCATCTGCCCGATCGCTTGATGTTAAGCCAACCCCATGAACGATAACGGTCTTTTCGCTGACACATCCTAGAGCATGAAGCTGCTGATACTCGGCTTGCGCGATTTCATCCGTGCCTTCTGCCAGATGGATGATCCATGGGGATGGCGTAAGTGTTTTACGATAAGATGCCTGAATTTCTGCATTACTGGAAAAGTGAAGCGAGTGTGACCAGCCAAAACGCGAAAGGACAGTCACCGGAAAATTAGCATTGAATAACAGTGAATGCGGCGGGTTATGGTGGGCAACGATTAACGCCCCGCAAAGTAGGTTCTTTAGTCCGCCGATGAACAGGCGATCTTTGAGCGGGAAAGCACGTAATTCCCTGAACGGCGATTCGTGCAGACGGGCGTTTACATCCTCACCCCATTGATGGGCATTATCATAGCGTTCTCGAAATTTGGTGCGCGGATAGTGATTCAGTTCCAGATGATCATGGGCATTAATCAGCGGGGGAAAGACGGTATAGCCATCGAACATTATTCAGAAAACAGAGACGGCGCATTTTTACGAACGGT
>CAZBPB010000078.1:0-8640 GCA_964493565.1 uncultured Pleurocapsa sp.
GTCAGCGAGCTTGCCTGCCAAAACAAAGTCAGCTTGCAATCTTCTAGCGTTCTGGTGCAGGGTCTGGTTGAACGTGGTTGGTTAACCCGCATACCCGACCCGGAAGATCGCCGGCGGTGGCTGCTGGAAGTTACCGATGAAGGAATAGCAAGCGCCGAAGCAGCAAAAGAGGAGATGACAGGCTTCATCGCTGAGATCATTAGCGATCTATGCCCCGAAGCGCTGGCAGCAGCAGGTGTGTTTTTACCCGCGCTGCAAGAAGCAATTCATGCACGTATGGACACTAACCTAACTATCGAAAAGTAAGCGCCTCGCAAGCACAGGGACATTACAATCAATGATCCGATTAGCCAGATATCTTAAGCTGTTTCTCGGTTCTATCGTGTTGTGCATCATCCTGCTATTCGTGCAAGCCATAGCAGATCTTTCGCTGCCAGATTACACAGCCCAGATCGTGAACACCGGCATCCAGCAATACGGCATCGAAAACGCCGTCCCGGAAGCGGTTGGTCAGAGCACAATGGACAAACTGCTGCTGTTCATGACACCGGAAGAACAGGAACTTGTTCTGAGCGCCTACACACTTGTAGACAGCAGTTCACCTGATTACGAGACGTATCTGGCGCAGTATCCAGCGCTCGCAGAACAACCTGTTTACGTTCGTAATCCGCTAACCCCTGAAGAAATTGACGTACTGAACCCGATCATGGCGAAGGCGTTTGTGGCGGTTTACGGCATTGAGCAGGTCGCTGCTGATCCTTCACAGGCTGCCGCGTTAGGCATGAGTTCAGAATTTGACCTATCGGCGCTTCCAGAAGGCACAGATCTTTTCGCGCTGCTGCAAACTATGCCTGAAGCCACGCGCGCATCCTTACTGAGCGCGGTTAACGAGCGCTTTGCAAATATGGATACCGCCATGCTCGCGCAGTCAGCGGTTGAACCGATCAGAGCCGAATACATGGCGCTGGGTATGGACGTAAACGCGCTGCAAACCGGTTATATCCTGCGCGTGGGCGCGATCATGCTGGTTATCTCGCTTATATCCGGCATTAGCGCGATTGTGGTCGGGTATTATGCCGCACGTGTAGCGGCTGGCACTGCCCGCAATTTGCGGCGTGACATCTTCGTAAAAGTTGAAAGTTTCTCGAACAACGAGTTTGATAAGTTCTCTGTCTCTTCACTGATCACGCGCACGACCAACGATGTCACCCAGTTACAATCGTTGATCGTAATGTTGATCCGCATCGTGTTCTATGCGCCGATTCTAGGCGTGGGCGGCATCCTCAAAGCAACAAGCTCAAGCGCCGATATGTGGTGGATCATTGCATTGGGTGTAGGCACACTGATCGCCTTGATCGTGGTCGTCTTTGCGCTGGCATTGCCTCGCTTCACAAAGATGCAAATACTGGTGGACAGGCTGAATCAAGTCACCCGCGAAAACCTGTCTGGTATGCTGGTTGTTCGCGCCTTCAACACCCAGAAATTTGAACATCAGCGATTTGACAAAGCCAATAACGACCTGATGGTCACAAACCTATCGGTCACGCGGATTATGGCGGGCATGATGCCGATCATGATGCTGATCATGAACCTGATGACGCTGTTGATCGTATGGGTTGGCGCGCATCAAGTGGCGGCATCCGCCATGCAAGTGGGCGATATGATCGCCTTCATGCAGTATGCGCTTCAAGTGGTATTCGCCTTCATCATGCTCTCCATTGTGTTCATTCTGCTGCCGCGCGCGGCTGTCTCGGCAGATCGTATCGCCGACGTGCTGGAGACCAAGCCAGTGATTAACGACCCGGAGAAACCGGCTCAGTTCGCCAAACCAGTCAAAGGGCTGGTGGAATTTCGCAATGTGACCTTCCGTTACCCCGGCGCTGAAGAGGATGTGTTACATGATCTCAATTTCACCGCGAAGCCAGGCGAGATGACAGCATTTATTGGTTCAACAGGGTCAGGTAAGTCTACGCTGATCAACTTAATCCCACGTTTCTACGATGTAAGCGCGGGAGAGATTTTGCTCGATGGCGTGGATATCCGCGCCGTTACCCAGCATGAACTGCGCGACGAGATCGGCTATGTGCCGCAGAAGGCGAATCTGTTCTCGGGGACGATTGAGTCTAACCTGCGCTATGCAAATGAAAATGCATCTACAGAACTGCTGAACGAAGCAACTGATATCGCGCAGGCAAGCGCATTCATCGCTGCGAAGGAAGAAGGGCTGGCAACAGAGGTCTCACAGGGCGGCACTAACGTATCCGGTGGGCAGCGCCAACGGCTCTCAATTGCCCGCGCGCTGGTAAAGCAAGCACCCATATACATTTTCGATGACAGTTTCTCAGCACTGGACTTCAAGACCGATGCGGCGCTGCGAAAGGCGCTCAAAGAAAAAACCAGCGACAGCACCGTACTGGTGGTTACACAACGCGTTTCAACCATCAAGAACGCCGAGCAAATCATTGTCCTAGACCGGGGCAAGATCGTTGGTATTGGCACACACGCCGAACTGATGGAATCTTCTGAAATTTACCGCGAAATCGCCTTATCGCAGCTAGGCAGTGAGGAGTTGGCATCATGATGGGTGGTGGTAGATCCGGCCCCGGCGGCGTAAGCTTACAAAGCGACAAAGCGCGCGATTTTCGCGGCACGACGGGCAGGCTGATCAAGTACCTGAGCGTGTACAAGTGGTCTATCCTGATTGTACTGATCTTTGCAATCGCTTCAACTATCTTCACGATTGTTGGCCCGAAGATACTAGGGCAGGCAACAACGGCTGTGTTCGAAGGCATGGCCGGGCTGCTTACCGGCACAGGCACGGGCATTGATTTCACATACATCGGCAACATCATCCTGCTGCTGCTGGGATTGTATTTGCTCTCGGCGCTGTTCAGCTACATTCAAGGCTGGGTGATGGGCGGTGTTTCGATGAAAGTGACGTACCGCCTACGCAACGATATCGCCAGTAAGATCAACCGGATTCCGCTGAAGTATTACGATACGACCAATCAAGGCGAGGTACTTTCACGCGTCACCAACGACGTAGACACGATCAGCCAGGCATTGAATCAAAGCCTGGTGCAAGTCGTGACTTCAGTCACCAGCATGGTCGGCGTGCTGATCATGATGCTCTCGATCAATGTCCCGATGACGCTGGTGACGCTGATCATCCTCCCGATTTCGTTCGTCATCATCACGCTGGTGATGGGAAAATCGCAGAAATACTTTAAGGAACAGCAAGACTATCTGGGGCACGTCAACGGGCACATTGAGGAAATGTACGGAGCGCATAACGTTGTCAAAGCCTTCAACGGCGAAGCGCAAAGCGTTGCCCAATTTGATACCTACAACACAACGCTGTATGGGTCAGCATGGAAATCACAATTTCTATCCGGCCTGCTGTTTCCAATCATGAGTTTCGTCGGCAATCTCGGCTACGTAGCAGTGACGGTACTCGGCGGTTATCTGGTGGCGAATGGCGCGATCACCGTTGGTGATGTGCAAGCGTTCATTCAATATGTGCGTTCGTTCACCCAACCGATTACCCAGATCGCGAATATCTCCAGCGTGCTACAGCAAACGGCTGCTGCTGCCGAACGTGTCTTTGAATTTCTGGATGAACCGGAAGTAACCCCGGACACCGAAAACCCGGTTAAAGAGGCAAAAACCGTCGGCGCTGTCGAATTCCAGAACGTTCAGTTCGGTTACAACCCGGATAAGATCATCATTCGCAACTTCTCGACCTCGGTCAAGCCGGGCCAAAAGATTGCCATCGTTGGCCCTACTGGCGCAGGCAAGACCACGCTGGTCAAGCTGTTGATGCGCTTCTATGATGTGAACGAAGGCACAATCCTGATTGATGGTCATGATATCCTCGATTTCACACGCGAGGATTTACGCGACAAGTTCGGCATGGTGCTGCAAGACGCGTGGTTGTACAGCGGCACGATCATGGAAAACATTCGTTATGGACGATTGGATGCAACTGATGAAGAAGTGATTGCCGCCGCGCAGGCAGCACATGTGGATCACTTCGTACGGACACTGCCGGAAGGCTACCAGACGGTATTGAACGAGGAAGCCTCGAATGTGTCGCAAGGGCAAAAACAGCTTCTGACCATCGCCCGCGCTATTCTGGCTGACCCGGCGATGCTGATCCTTGATGAAGCCACCAGTTCGGTAGACACGCGCACCGAAGTGCTGATCCAGAAAGCAATGGACAACCTGATGCAAAACCGCACCAGCTTCATCATTGCCCACCGGCTCTCAACCATCCGCAACGCTGACCGAATACTGGTTATGAACGAAGGCGATATTGTGGAACAGGGCACGCACGAAGAACTGCTGGCAAAGGGCGGCTTCTATGCCAACCTGTATAACAGCCAGTTTGAAAATGCTGAAGCTGAGGCTGCGTAGGCAGACAGCTAGCTCATAAGCCTGACAGGGTGGGACTTTTGCGCCCCACCCTGTTTTATTTTGCCGTTAGATCGCAACAAGCAGTACTTCATGCCGCAGATATTCGCCAGTCAGCGAGTGTTGGGCCTCAATGATTTGCGCTGGAGTGCCCTCAAAAATCACCCGACCGCCTTTGGTTCCGCCTTCCGGCCCCATGTCTATGATCCAGTCAGCATTCTTGATGATGTCCAGATTATGCTCGATCACGATCACTGTATTTCTGGCATCTACCAACCGGTTCATGATCGCCAGTAAGTGGCTAACGTCGGACATGTGCAAACCTGTAGTCGGCTCGTCCAGCACATAGATTGAACCCTTCTTATGTAGTTCACTGGCCAGTTTGATACGCTGGCACTCGCCACCGGAAAGCGTGCTTAGGGGCTGCCCAAGTTTAAGATAGCCGATGCCGACATCGCTCATGGCCTGCAAGCGGCGCACAATTTCTTTAACCTGAAAGAACTCAAGCGCCTGATCCACAGTCATATCCAGCACATCGGAAATTGATTTGCCGCTGTACTTATACGCCAGCACTTCATCTTTGAAACGCTTGCCACCGCATACCTCACAGGGGGTTTTCACGCCTTCCAGATAGGCGAGATCGGTATAGATCACACCCAATCCTTGACAGTTTTCGCAGGCGCCTTTGGAATTGAAGCTGAATAATGATGCGCTCACTTTGTTGGCCGCCGCGAACGCTTTACGCACATCATCCATCATGCCGGTATAAGTCGCGGGGTTAGAACGTGTAGAGACTCCAACCGCCGATTGATCAATGACGATGGCTTCAGGATGCTGTTCAAGAAAAACCTGATTGATGAGCGAACTTTTGCCAGAACCAGCAACGCCAGTCACCACAGTCAAGATTCCGGTTGGGATATCTACGCTGACATCTTGCAGATTATTCACTCTGGCGTTGTGAACACCGATTTGCCCTTTTGCCTCACGAAAGTGCTCTTTAATCGGCAGCGATCTCTGCATATACCTACCGGTGATGGTATCCGCCTTCAGCAATCCATCGTAGCTGCCTTCGTAAACGATGGTTCCGCCGCCACTACCTGCCAGCGGCCCAACATCCACCACATAATCAGCAACCTGAATTACTGCCGGATCATGTTCAACGACGATCACGGTGTTGCCTTTGTCGCGCAGTTTTTGCAACAGTTCATTCATACGATGCACATCGCGGGGGTGCAAGCCAACGCTCGGCTCATCGAAGATATAGACGACATCGGTCAGGCTGCTGGTCAGATGCTTGACGATCTTCACACGCTGTGACTCGCCGCCGGAAAGGGAGTCAGTTTCGCGGTTCAGGCTCAGGTATTCCAGCCCGATATCAATCAGATGCTGTAAGCGCTCGACCAGCACATTTACCATCGGGGCGGCAATGGGGTCTTTAATTTCTCTGATAACTTCGATCAGTTCATCTACTTCCATTGCTGAAAGTTCGCCAATGTTATAGCCGTCAATCTTGCAGCTTAGAGCCGCCTGACTGAGCCGCATGCCTTTGCATAAGGGGCATGGGCCATAATGAATATAAGGTGCTACTGCTTTCTGCGTTCGTTCAGACAGGGTCTTTAGATCACGCTTGATATAATTGCGGGTAAAACGTTCTAAAATGCCCTCGTAAGTCAGGTTAATCTCACCGCGCCCCATCGTCACTTTATACTTACGCTGACCGCTGTTCAACAGCAAATCCATCTCATCGTCGGTGAAATCGGCCAGTTTTTTGTCGTTGTCAAAGAAGCCCGATGCCGCGTAACTTTCAATTTCCCATGATGAAAAGGGCGGTACTTGCACAGCACCTTCATTCAACGATTTCGACAGGTTCAGAAAACTATCTGAAATGACACTTAGCTTGCGCCCAAGCCCGTTACATTCAGGACACATGCCCTGCGGATCGTTGAACGAAAAGACATTGGAATAGCCGATAAATGGCTGCCCAACCCGCGAAAATAACAGCCGAAGCACTGAATAAATATCGGTGACGGTGCCCATTGTTGAATGGGAACCGCCGCCCAACCGTTTCTGATCAACTACCACCGCCATATTCAGATTTTCAATGGCATCGGCATCAGGCTGCGAATAACGCGGCAAAAAGTTACGGACGAAGGTGCTGAAGTTCTCGTAAAGCTGACGCTGCGCTTCGTTGGCGATAGTATCGAATACGATTGAGGATTTGCCGGAACCAGAAACACCGGTGAAGATGGTGATCTTCCGTTTAGGAATCTGCAAAGACACATTTTTCAGGTTGTTTTCCCGCGCCCCGCGAATCTCGATATATTCCTGTGACAAATCAGCGCTCCTTTATAACTGCTTTGAATTAACTTGAGTCTTTATATGATAGTTCCAGCAGGATTGTGAAATCAGGCGGGAGTGAATACGATCAGGCAAAACAAAAATACCGGCCTGTGAAGAAGCCGGTATTTTTTGATTCATAGCAAACAGCGTGAGGCTATGTAGTGCTGCCTGCATCCGCTGGCTTGTCTTCTGGCGCTGCTGCAGGCGCTGCGCTGCCGGCATCATCTGCCGGCGCATCTAAAGGTACGGTGATGTCAGCCGCCACCATCTGGTCAATTTCGCCGGATACTTCGTCAGCGAGGGTCATGGTGATGATATTTGCCTGATAACCCTTCATGTCGTCAATAAGGGCTTCGGTTTGTTTGTCCCTGACAATGGCGAGAATTGCCGAGGTGTCTGGCAGCATTCCTTCAGCAAGCTGTTTCATATCCTCTGTTGGAATAGCCCGCCCCTTGTGCTTCCCGATCAAACCGCCGATGACCCCGCCTGCGATAGCATAGACGAGCAAACCGCCGGGGCCGCCGATCAAACTGAGCAGGCCGCCCGTGATTGCGCCAGCAAACGTTCCTTTGCCGCCCTGTCCTGCTTCGTGAACATGCGGCTTTCCATTGGAATCAACTTCGACCACCGCATTGGCGATGATCTGATAGCCTGCCGGTTTGGCTGCTGCCGCAATTTGCTGGCTTACCTCCAGCGCTCGATTCTTGTCGTTAAAGACAAAAGCGACAATGTTGTACACGCTGTTATTACTTGCTTCCGCCATGACACATACTCCTTTATTTAGTCACGCATCAACGCCATTTGCGCTTCGTGTTCAAGATTCACAAATGGCTCACCGCTCACGTCAACCACAACTTCCCTGATCGTTCCGCCGACAAACCGATACGGACGTTCACCGGCATAGTCTTCGGTCACTGGCTCGCCGCTATCACGTCCAACGCACAGGCCTTCGCCCACCAATGAGAAATTACCGGGCTGGGTTTTGATTTGCGCCGCGCCAACTGGCGTTTCATTGATATAGAGGGTGAGCGTTCCGTGTGTTGGCATATCGGTACCTTCACGAACAAATGCCGCTGAAAGCACTGACTTGCCGGTTGGCACCTTCTGCGATGAGGTAACCATTTGCTCCATCATGCCGCAGAAGTTATAGACGTACTTCAACACGCCGTCCTTGACGTACAGCGAATGCCCGCCGAACTGACAGCCATGCGCCATCAATACGCCATCTACTTCCGGGGTTTCGATATTAACTTCGGCTGCAATAGTGTAAGAACGATTGCGAATATTCACCGCAGCCGCTTCTGGCACGTCCGCGCAATCCGGATAATAAATATACTGGTTGCGCGGCGGACTGATTTGTGGGCGTTCTGAGGTTAACACCTCAACCGCAGTACGATCTTCCAACGGCAAACCGTTATATTTTCCTGCTTCGTAGAACCACAGGGTGATCAATTCTTGCAGTTTGTCTGGATGCTGCGCGGCAAGATCGTTGGTTTCTGTGACATCTTCGTAAGTGTTGTACAGCTCCCAGCGATCTTTTTCGAAGTGTGACCATCCGGCGATAGTCGGGTGAACGGTGACTGCTTTCCAGCCTTTGTGCCAGATCGCACGCGAACCTAACATAGTGAAGAATCCAGTTTCCTTCTGCGTCGGCGCGCTGCCATCATCAAAGGAATATTTAAAGCTAACGCCTTCGAGCGGCTTCTGAACATAGCCTTTGACTTCAAATGGCAGTTCAATACCCAGACATTCATAAATGGTGGGCACAATATCGGTGGCATGGTTGTACTGGTGACGAATCTCACCTCTGGCTTTCATGCCAGCAGGCCACGACACCATCATCGAGTCAGCAGTGCCGCCTTCAAAGTTGTAGCGCTTCCACATTTT